>NZ_JBJJLO010000011.1:0-91391 GCF_046230915.1 Pseudomonas sp. KCJK8993 | reverse complement strand
GCATGCTGCGTTCGCCCATACTGGGTTGACCGCAGGCTCGGAATGCTCATTTCCAGCCAGAAAACTGCGGTTCCTCGCCTGTTTTTGCCTTGTCTTGCCTTCACTCGTGACGTCTTCACGCGGCTTGCCTATGTCCCGTTTTCTGTTCCGCCTGACCCTGGCCTTGACCCTGGTGGCTCCCGTGGCCCTGGTCAACGCCGAGGACTCCGTGCCCGCCAGCGATTACGCAGCGGTCGCCGGGGAGAGTTTCTTCCTGTTGTCCGACAGCAGTTTTGCCAGCGACGAGCAGGCCATGGTGCGCCTCGAGGCCCCGGGTCGCGACTATCGGCGTTTTCGCATGGAGCCCTATGGCGGCGCGGACATCCGGGTCTACCGGATCAACCAGCCGCTGGACTTCCTCAAGCGCCAGAAGAACCTGCACCGAGTGGTCAGCGATGGCCAGTTCAAGGGCGAGGGGCTGTCCAACACCCTGGCCTACCTGTGGGACAACTGGTATCGCAAGTCGCGCCGGGTGATGCAGCGCGCTTTCTCCTATGAGTCGCGCAAGCAGGTGACCGAAGAGGTCCCGGAGCTGAAGGTCGGCAACTCGTTGCTGGCGCCGACGCCCTATGACGCCCAGCCGCAGTTCGGCCTGATCCCGGGCTTGCCGCTGGTGACCCAGTTCCGCTACCCGCTGTGGCAGGCCAAGCCGATCCAGCCGCCGGCCGGGGTCAACCTGGCCGGGTCTTCCAGTGACTTCATCAACGTCGCCCCGGGCAACGTCTACATTCCCCTGGGGCAGTTGAAGCCGGGCCTGTACCTGGTCGAAGCCCTGGTGGGCAAGTACCGCGCCACCACCATGGTGTTCGTCTCCAATACCGTGGCGGTGAGCAAGATCGCCGGTGACGAGCTGCTGGTCTGGGCAGCGGGCAAGCACGAAGGCAACTCGGTGCCCAAGGTCAACGTGCTGTGGACCGACGGCCTGGGCGTGATGAACAGCGGTGCCACCGATGAGCAGGGCCTGGTGCGCTTGAAGCACGTCAGCCCCGAGCGCTCCTATGTGATTGGCGAGGACCAGGAAGGCGGGGTGTTCGTCTCCGAGAACTTCTACTACGACAGCGAAATCTACGACACCAAGCTCTATGCCTTCACCGACCGGCCGCTATACCGCCCGGGCGACTGGGTCTCGCTGAAGATCGTCGGGCGTGAGTTCAAGAATGCCCGGGACTCGGTGCTGCCCGGTGCCGGTACGGTGAATGTCAGCGTATTGGACGCCGCGGGCACCGCCCTGCAGAACCTGACCCTGAACCTGGATTCCAAGTCCGGCACCCAGGGGCGTTTCCAGCTACCGGAGAATGCGGTGGCGGGCGGTTATGAGTTGCGCCTGCGCTACAAGGACCAGGTCTACAGCAGCGCCTTTCGCGTGGCTGAATACATCAAGCCGCACTTCGAGATCGCCCTGAGCCTGGCCAAGCCGGACTTCAAGACCGGCGAGGCGGTGAAGGGCAACCTGGTGCTGCTCTATCCCGATGGCAAGCCGGTGGCCAATGCGCGCCTGCAACTGAGCCTGCGGTCCCAGCAGCTGTCGATGGTGGACAACGAGTTGCAGTACATGGGCCAGTTCCCGGTGGAACTGACCAGCACCGAGCTGACCACCGACTCCAAGGGCAGTGCCAGCCTCGACCTGCCGGCGGCGGACAAGCCCAGCCGCTACATGCTCACCGTGTTCGCCAGTGACGGCGCGGCCTATCGAGTCAAGACCACCAAGGAAATCCTCATCGAGCGTGGCGCCGCGAGCTTCAGCCTCAGCGCCCCGCAACGCTTCAGCGCGGTGGGCGACAAGGTGCAGTTCAGCTACGCCAACCAGAACGCCAGCGAGCAGAGCAAGAACGTCTTGCCCAGCCGCTACAGTTGGGTGCGGATGGAAGACCAGTCCACCGGCGAGGGCAAGCTGGCTGCAGGCGCCAGTGGTTTTGCCCTGGCCTTCGAGCGCCCGGGTACCTACAACCTGACCTTGCGCGACGAGCATGACCGGGTCGTGGGGGGCACCAGCCATTCGGTCACCGGCGAAGGAGTCAAGGCCGTGCCGGGCACCGTGGAAATCGTCCTCGACAAGCCCGAGTACAAGGCTGGCGACGAAGCCCTGGCGCTGATCACCTTCCCCGAGCCGATCAACGATGCGCTGCTGTCGCTGGAGCGCGACAAGGTCGAGGCCACCGCATTGTTGTCCCAGGGTGGCGATTGGCTGAAGGTGGAAAAGCTCAGCCCGACCCAGTACCGCGCCCGAGTGCAGGTCAAGGACAGCTTCGCGCCGAACCTGACCTTTTCCGTGCTCTACACCAAGGGCGGCGAATACAGCTTCCAGAACGCCGGGATCAAGGTACTGACGCCGCAGATCGTCGTAGCCATCCAGACCGACAAGGAGAAATACCAGCCGGGTGACACCGTCACCGTGGACCTCTCCACCCAGTTCGCCGGCAAGCCGGTGCCGGCCCACCTGACGGTCAGCGTGGTGGACGAGATGGTCTACGCGTTGCAGCCGGAAGTGGCGCCGAGCATCGATCAGTTCTTCTACCATCCACGGCGCAACAACGTGCGCACCAGTGCCAGCCTGTCGTTCATCAGCTACGACGTGGCCCTGCCGGGCAGCCCGACGGCGCCAGGCAAGGCCAACCGCAGCGAGCGTGGGGTCAAGGTGCTGGAGCGTCCGCGCCGCGAAGACGTCGACACCGCTGCCTGGCAGCCGGAGCTGGTCACCGACGGCAGCGGCAAGGCACGTTTCACCTTCCGCATGCCCGACTCGCTGACTCGCTGGCGCATCACCGCCCGGGCCATCGCCGACGATGGCCAAGTGGGCCAGAAGAAGCAGTTCGTGCGGTCCGAGAAGGCCCTGTACCTGAAGTGGAGCGGCCCGACCCGCTTCCGCAGCGGCGACAAGCCAGACCTTGGGGTCTTTGCGTTCAACCAGTCCGAGCAGCCGGTCAAGGCCGAGCTGGTGGTGCATTACGCCGGTGAGTCCCAGCGCTTGCCGTTGACCCTCAACAGCGGCATCAACTATGTGGCCTTGCCGGCCATCGCTCCGGGCAATGGCCAGTGGAGCGCCGAGCTGGTGCAGGGCGGCAAGACCATGGACACCCTGGCGGTACGCCTGGCCAGCAACGGGGCTGGCTGGCAGACCGTGCAGACCCAGAGCCTGGACGTGGTCACCAACAGCACGCCACTGGGCTTGCCGGGCGATGCCGGGGAAATTCGCCTGCGCCTGGACGACAGCCCGCAAGCGCTGTTCCGCGCCGCCCTGGATGACCTGCTGGAATACCCCTATGGCGGAGTCGAGCAGACGGCCAGCCAGTTGTTGCCGCTGAGCGTTGCCTACCCGGCCCTGGCCAGCAATCCGCAGATCCGTGATCGCCTGCGCCTGATGATGCAGAACAGTCGCCTGCGCCTGGTGCACATGGCCGGGCCGGAAGCGGCATTCACCTGGTGGGGCGAGGACGCCGATCCGGATGCCTTCCTCACCGCCTATGCCTATTACGCCGACTGGAACGCCAGCAAGGTGATGGACCTGAACCTGCCGCCGGAGCATTGGCAGCGAGTGCTTGAGGTCTATGCCAAGCAGGCCGGCAATACGCCGTTGCTGCAACGTGCGCTGATCCTGTCCTTCGCCCGCGAGATGAAGCTGCCGATCAATACCCTGGTCAGTGGCCTGATGGACGACCTGGCCAAGGCCGGCCCGGGACCGCAAGCCAGCATGCAGGACGACAGCGGCGACAGCCTGGTGATGGACAGCCCGGATTCGGCCCTGGGCCTGGCCAGTGCCCGGGTGCTGGCTGCGGCCCTGGCGCGGGACGCCAAGGTCACGCCACCGCCGGCGTTCGTCGCCCAGCTGGAAGCGGCGCAACAGCAGATGGAAATCAGCTCGCAGCCCTTCGTCCAGGCCTTGAGCCTGTCGCTCAAGCCGTTCGACCAGGGGGCGACGCGCGCCTTGCTGCAACGCCTGCTGCCATCGCAGTCGACCCTGGAACGGGCCCTGGCCCTGACCTGGCTGCAACGTAGCGTGGCCCAGTCGGCGCCGGTTACGAACCTCAACCCGGGGCAAGGCTGGCAACAGCGCCAGGGCGCCAGCGGCGAAAGCTACTGGCAATGGCAAGGCTCGCAGGTTCCTGCTGTGCTGACCCTGGACTCGGTGCCGGAGCGCCCGCTGCGGGCCTCGGTGAGCTACCTGAGCAAGCAGGAGGCCGGCACGCCGGCACCGGTGAATATCACTCGCCGCCTGCTGCGCCTGGTACCGGGGGACGAAGCTTTCACCTTCAAGCTGGAGCCGCTGGGCAACAAGCCGATCGCCAGCGATGGCCTGTACCTGGATGAAGTGATCATCGCCAACGAAGGCAAGCGCCCGCTGCTGTACGGCATGCTGGATGTGCCGTTGCCGCCGGGCGCCGATGTCGAGCGCACCACCTGGGGTATCAAGCTGGCCGGTCCTGCGGGCAGTGAAGCCGCGTCGCTGGAGAAGGCCCGTGCCGAACCGGGGCAGATGAGCTACCGCGTGCCGCTGGATGCACTGAACGACAGCAGCGAAGTGCGCCTGCGCCACCTGGTCCGTTTCTCCCAGAAGGGCCAGTTCAACCTGCCGCCGGCACGTTTCTACCAGGTCTATGCACCTGAGCATCAGGCCCAGGAGCGTACTCCGGCCTTGGGCCAGGTTTCGGTCAAGTAACATGCTGCGACGTTGGACCTGGCTGTGCTTGTGTTTGCTTCCTGGGCTGGCGACGGCCCAGGACGAACCTCTGCGCCTGGCCTGGAAAACTGCGCCGGACAGCGAGCTGGTGAGCCTCTCCAGGACCCAGGTGCTGGCCCGCGAGCCGCTGCCCGAAGACTTGCAGACGCCCCTGGGCAGTGTCTGGAAACTCTTCGTCTACGCCTGGCTGGTGGACACCGGCGCCCAGGAACCGGCCTATGCCTGCCAGGGCAAGTCCAAGGAAGAGGTGTACTGCTGCACGGTCGGTAACAGCATCGCCCGCGACCAGGCCCTGGTGCGTTCCTGCGGCCTGTACTTCGAGCCTGCGCGCCTCAAGGTGTCGGCCAGTGACTGGCGCAGTTACTGGCAGGCGCGCCAGGCCCCGGGCTGGCTGCAGGATCTGCAGCAGCTGCAGCCACAGACTCGGGTTCCGGTGGCTGAACTGCTGCAAGTCCTGGCCAGCTTGCCGGCCCGGGACACCGCGCGCCGGGTATTGCTGGACGTGGTGCTCAACGCCGGTGATGGCACGGTGGTGGGGGCGCTCGGTGGGCGGCTGCGGGTCAAGACCTGGAGTTGGCTGGCCGAGCGCGACCCGCAATCGCGCCAGGGCGGTTTCGCCGGTTGGCTGACGGACGGCACGCCGTTGTGGGTCGGTGGCCGCGGCACTAGCCAGCGGGTCCTCAAGGAGCATGCCCAGGCCCTGGATCAGTTGTTGCCGGTCAACATGCCGCTGGACAAGGGCCGCTGCGTCGAGGTCAGCCTGTTTTCCCGCTATCCGCTCAAGGGCGTCAGCCAGAATGGCCAACCTGCCAGGCCCGGTGCCCTGCAAGGGGATTACCGGGTGGCGTTCGCCAATGGCAACCAGTTGGATATCCATAGCGCTGGCGAGCTGTTCCTGCAGCGGGATGGGGCCGCGCAACGCCTGGTGGCGCGCCTGGATCGCGAGGAATACGTGGCCCGGGTGCTGCAACGCGAAGCCAGCAGCGAACCCCGGGAGGCGGCCAAGGCCCTGGCCGTGGCGATCCGCACCTACCTGTTGCAGAACGCCGCTCGCAGCGGCGAGTGCCTGAGCATCGACGACAGCAGCAGCCGCCAGCGAGTCGCGCCGCGTCCGGCCACCGCCGAGGCCCGGGCCATCGCCGCTTGGACTGGCGACCTGGTGCTGGCTGGAACCCAGGTCACCTATCACTCCGACTTGCAGGCGCCGGACAAGCTGTCCTGGCAACAGGCGGTGGAGCAGGCCGGTTCAGGCCAGCGCTACGACGCTATCCTGCTGCACGCCTATCCGCGTGCCAGCCTCAGCCGTTGGGACAATCCGGTGGCTTCCTGCGAGCCCCTGCCTGCGGCCCAGGACTGGCTGCTGAAGCAACGGCGGCGCTGGCGCCAGCCGCTGGAGCAAGAGGTCGGTTACAACGAAGTCAATCAATTCGCGGTGTGCCGCCTGGGCTTCGGCCGGCCCTACGTCGATCGTGAGCGACAACGGATCTACGTGCGTGGCGTGCTGTCCCTGCAGGACCGCCTCGACCTGACCCATGAATACCTGCACCTGGCCTTCGAAGCCCATCCCAATGGCCAGGATGAAACCTACATCGAAGGGCTTGCCCGTCATCTTTTACTGGAATAGGTCATGAAATTTCCTGCTTCCCCGCTGCTCCTGTTCCTTTGTGGAATGTTCAGCCTGCCTGTGGCCCTGGCCGACAGCGCCATCCAGCTTGACACTCCCAAAGGCGGTTGGCGCACTCGCGCCGACGACGGCGAACAGTATCGCCAGAGCGTCAATTACCCGGCTTCCTCGGTTAACACTCCGCAAGGCCAGGCCGATACCGCGCGCATCCGTGGGCAGATCAAGGGGGCGCCCAAGTCTTCGCAGCCGGGCAAGCTAATCGTCAATGGCGTCAGCATGCCGCTCAAGGTGGACGAAGACGGTGGCTTCGACCGGCCCTATTCGTTCCCCAACGGCAGCAATAGCGTCGAAGTGCGCAGCCCCGACGGACAACAGCGCAAGCGTGTGCAATTCCTCAACACCGGCGGTGGCGTCACGCCGCCCAAGCTGCGGGTGCTGTTGTCCTGGGACAGCGACAACACCGACCTGGACTTGCACCTGGTGACCCCGGATGGCGCCCATATCTGGTACGGCGATCGAGTGGCTGCCAATGGTGCGGCCCTGGACGTCGACGTGACCACCGGCTACGGGCCGGAGATCTTCTCCATGCCGGCACCACTCAAGGGCCAGTACCTGGTGTATGTGAACTACTACGGTGGCGGCTATCGCACTGACGACGACGGTGACGGCGGCCAGGATAACGCCGTGCAACCCCTGACCACCGCCCAGGTCACGGTGATCACCGAGGAAGGCACGCCGGACGAGAAGAGCGAATCGTTCATCGTGCCGATGCGCGCCCCTGGCGAACTGACCCTGGTGCGCAGCTTCAGTTATCCATGATCGGCGCCGGTCAACGGCTCATGGGTTTATTGCCCTGAGACAATACCGGCGCCCGGCGTTTGCCTTGCAATGAGTCACCATTCGTCGGCAAGGAAACGCAAGCATGGGGACTTTTCAATCGTGGTTGAAGTGGTGTGTGGTAGCTGGCGGCTGTGCTTCTGGCCTGGCGTTGGCAGCGGGTGCGGACGGTCTGCAGCGGGTCAAGGTGGAGCTGGTGACGCCGCCCCAGGTGCACGCTCACGAGCAGGTGGTCAGCGGACCGCCCAAGGTGATGCAGTTCCACATGCGCGTCGAAGAGAAAAAGATGGTGGTGGATGACCAGGGCACCACGCTGCAAGCCATGACCTTCAATGGCTCCATGCCTGGCCCGACCCTGGTGGTACACGAGGGCGACTACGTCGAGCTGACCCTGAGCAACCCGGCCAGCAACAGCATGCCTCATAACATCGATTTCCACGCGGCCACTGGCGCCCTGGGTGGCGCGGCGCTGACCCAAGTGACCCCGGGCCAGGAAGTGGTATTGCGCTTCAAGGCCGATCGCAGTGGCACCTTCGTCTATCACTGCGCTCCTTCGGGCATGGTGCCATGGCATGTGGTTTCAGGCATGAGTGGCACCCTGATGGTGCTGCCGCGCGATGGCCTGAAAGACCCGGCTGGCAAGCCCCTGCATTACGACCGGGCCTATACCATCGGCGAGTTCGACCTCTACATTCCCAAGGACAAGGACGGGCATTACAAGGATTATCCGAACCTGGCCTCCAGCTACCCGGATACCCGCGCGGTGATGCGCACCCTGACTCCGAGTCACGTGGTGTTCAACGGTCGGGTCGGCGCCTTGACCGGAGCCAACGCGCTGACCGCCAAGGTCGGCGAAAGCGTGCTGTTCATTCACTCGCAGGCCAATCGCGACAGCCGTCCGCATCTGATCGGCGGCCATGGGGACTGGGTCTGGACCACCGGCAAGTTCGCCAATGCTCCGCAACGCAACCTGGAAACCTGGTTCATCCCCGGTGGCTCGGCTCTGGCGGCGCTCTATACCTTCAAGCAGCCGGGCACCTATGTGTACCTCAGTCACAACCTGATCGAGGCCATGGATCTGGGGGCTCTGGCGCAGGTCAAGGTCGAGGGGCAGTGGGATGACGACCTGATGACCCAGGTCAAGGCACCGGGGCCGATAGCGCCAGCCAAGCCTTGAGCCTCGGTTGCAGAACGCGCCGGGCCCTGGCTTGCAGGTTCCGGCGCGGGATGAGGGTGGGTCAGTCGCTTTGATCGGCAGTGGAGATCACTTCATCGATCTTCCAGCAGCCCTTGTCCTTGACCATGCGCACGTCGACGATCTGGGTGGTGTCTGGCGTGCTGCCCAAGGTCACTTGCTCCTTGGCGCTGGAGCCCTGGATCTGTGGCTCGCTGACCTGGATCTGGGTCAGCCATTCATCCATGTAGTCCTGGGCCTTGAGGAAGTAGTCCTCTTCCAGGCCATCGGGGCTGGCCATCTGTTTTTTGATCTTGGCGATCAGCGATTCCGAAACGTACTTCTTCATCTCGGGAGCGTTGTCGGTTACTGGATCCTTGTCCTGGCTGAAGGTCTGCAGGTACCAGCTGTAGAACGCCTGGGTCGCAGGCTTGGGCGAACTGGCGCAGTCGGCCAGGGCCAGCGGCTGGTGCAGGGCAATGGCCGCCAGCAGCGAGCAGAAGAGCATTCTCATGGGGAACCCCTTATGGATGACGGTAGATTTTGTATTCAGGCTTCTGTACCCGATAGGAGTGCCCAGGGTAGAAGCCATGCATCTGCTTGAAGTCTGACACCCAAAGCTTGCCGTTGAACATCGCCATATGGCCGTGGGGATGGCCGGGGATGGGTTGGATGACCACCACGTCGCCGGCCTGCGGTGCCTGGCCGGCAGGTTGCTCGACGAACCCCGCCGCGGTCAGGGAGGGGCCGAAGTCCTTGGCCGAGTGCTTCCTGTGCAGGATTACGCCGCCACCACCGGCTTCGATGGCCTGTCGGGTATAAGCCGCGCAGCGCCCGGTGCTGCCCGCATGGGCGTGGGAGTTCAAGTGACTGATGGCGGTTTCTTTATTCCACATTCCGTGTCATCCGAGAGTCCTGGAAAGCGGCGATTTTATTCGCGTCAGTCGTGTCCCTGAAATACTGGCCAAGTGCCTCATGATGGTGCTTTGGGTGGTGGTTCACAGTCATTTGATGATGAGCGAAGGCGAAATTTTACTTGAGGGGCGCTCATCGTTCGAGCTGTGGACCGTCCGTGTCTCTAGACAGGGAATGTAACTCGCCGTATCGCTGGTCGTGGTCTCATCCTGCATTAGGCAGGAGCGGGATGCTCAGTAGGAGTTAGAAGTACGATCTTGCCGGCTACCTTGGGTGCGAAATTTGCATGTGATGCGCCTTGCCCGCGTTGCTGCTAATGCTGGCAGTAACCATGGATCGTGTCTCATGTTCATGGTTGTTTTCAATCATGCCTCGATGCTCAGCAGTTACCCTTAAGAGAAATGGAGAGGGTATGTCAGGAGCACGTTGAGTCAGCACCATAACCCTGTTTCTCGTCGAGGGAGGGGGAGGCATTGCAAGTGGTCGATCAGAGGCGGGATTGTCATGAAACTCGTGCAACGTTGGATTATGAGCCGGAAATCAGGTACAGCGGGCGATGAAAATACGTCCATACCGACGAAATGCCAGGGCGAGGCCCAAGGCCAGTATTACGCTTCTGGCCGGACATCTATTTTTGCGACGAGTGGCAAAATTTCAGTGGAGAAGTTTCTGAAATTAAATGGTCTTTGTTGAATAGCGGCTAGTATGTTGTCCGGCAAGCTGATTGGGATGATCTGAAATTCAGAAGCACTGGGAAGCACTGGAGCGTGGTTGATGTCTGGTTTCTTGGTCAAATTCGAGTGAATTGCCCGAGTGCTGGTTTTGCACGAGCTCTTGATGATGGCTAGGCGCAATCATTGCCGGATACCAAGGGGGGAAGGTAGGGTTCTTTGGATGTTCAAGGCGATGGCGCAAATATCTGCTATTGCTAAGGGATGTAATGAAGGCCGGCCCCTCCCCCCGTAAACGAGTGCTATGGGCAGTGCTCAGAACAGTGTGAGTTTGTTTCTTCGCAGTTAAGGCGGGTGGATGCCTAGATATAATCTGTCAAACACTGAAATTTTCTCAGTCAACAATCTATTTGAAGTTCAATCGACCGGCGAATCGAACTCCTCAGGTGTGCAGCCTGTTTTTGAAGCTGAGTGTAGGAGTGATGTGGATATGGCTTTGCCGAAAGTCGCTATCTTGTTGTGTACCTACTATGGTCAGCGCTATTTGGCTGAGCAGTTGGCATCTTTCGAGGCTCAATCTCATTCGAATTGGCAGGTATGGGCTTCCGACGACGGGTCTGAAGACGATACTCGCGCAATACTGGAGTCCTATCAGCATAAATGGGCTGAAGGCAGCCTGTTTATTTGTTCCGGACCGGCAGAAGGTTTTGCCGCGAATTTTCTCTCGTTAACCTGCAAGGAGCATATCAAGGCCGATTTCTATGCCTATTCCGATCAGGATGATATCTGGGAAGCGGACAAGCTGGCTCGAGCCGTGCGCTGGCTGGAGTCCGTACCTGCAGAAGTGCCAGCACTTTACTGTTCACGCACTCGGTTGGTTGATGTCAATAATAATGAGATCGGTGTGTCTCCGCTTTTCACCAATCCGCCTAGCTTTGCGAATGCGATAATGCAGAACATTGGCGGCGGCAACACCATGATGTTCAACAATGCCGCGCGGGAATTGTTACGCGAGGCTGGGGAAAACAGGTCGGTGATTACCCATGACTGGTGGGCATACATCGTTGTCACTGGTTGTGGGGGCCGGGTTTTCTATGATAGCGAGCCTACCCTGCGCTACCGCCAACATACTTCCAATCTGGTTGGAACAAACTCCAATTGGGCGGCTCGCTTGAAACGTATGCGGATGTTGTTTCAGGGACGGTTCAAGCAGTGGAACGATAGCAATATCGAAGCACTGCATGCCTTGGACCACAGGCTGACTCCTGAAAGCCGGGAAACACTCCAGCGTTTCGTCAGTGCTCGCAAGATGAGCGTGGTTCCGCGACTGATCAATTTGAAGCGTGCAGGCGTTTATCGCCAAACGCTCCTCGGCAACCTTGGGCTGATCGCAGCCGCAATATTCGGAAAAATCTAATTGATGACGTTGGCCATTGAAGGCAAAGGTTCGCCGGGTGCGATTCCTTCCTCCGTTGATCGATGGTAGGGCCATGAACACATCAAACTCATTGGAAGCCAAGCCAGTGGCATGGATGAGACGTGCCATGGCGATACCTCGCCACCGGTAGTGGTTTGAAGCGGAATTTTCCTTCCTGTTGCATTTCAACATGCTGCGAAACTCCTCAGTTTGGTTCTGTCTCTTGGAAGTTTCCTGGTCAGGCCCGTGGTGCAAGATTTTTTAGTAATAAGGAGCAGCATGGAACATCAAGGCCTCATGAACCTCTTGGTTCATTGCATGTATGCGAGTGAAAGGGGCGTCACTTGGAGTATTTTGAGCAATTGCTGTAATGGTCTATCGGGGTTGCGTCGGAAACTCTCCGTCAGGAAACTGGCCAGCCTGACCTCGGCATGTATGGAGACCTTTGCCTGATGCAGCACTTTCCTGCCAACCCAGCAGCAATGCTGAGCAGCCTTTGGCGCTATCGACAGCTTATCGGCGCTTCTACTAAACGTGAGGTTTTGGGGCGTTATCGTGGCTCTGCCCTGGGGTTGCTCTGGTCGTTCTTCAATCCGGTTTTCATGCTGTTGGTGTATACATTTGTTTTCAGCATCGTGTTCAAGGCCCGCTGGAATAGCGGTAGCGAGTCAAGGACTGAATTCGCTCTGGTGCTGTTTGCCGGTTTGATGGTATTCAGCTTGTTTGCCGAATGCATCAATCGTGCTCCGGGGCTCATTCTCTCCAACGTCAATTATGTAAAGAAGGTGGTATTTCCATTGGAGATTCTGCCTTTCGTTACATTGCTCTCAGCGCTGTTCCACATGGGCGTCAGCCTCGTGGTCTGGTTACTGGCTTATGTATTGCTGATAGGCATTCCCCACATAGCAGTACTTTATCTCCCCTTGATCCTGATGCCCCTCGCTCTGCTGATCATGGGTTTGAGTTGGGCACTGGCATCCTTAGGAGTCTATTTGCGGGACGTCGCTCAGATCATTGGGGTGATAACGACTTCGCTGATGTTCTTGAGCCCGATCTTCTATCCCGCCACGGCATTGCCAGAGGACTATCGCTATCTGCTCTATTTTAATCCCCTCACCCCGGTAATTGAGCAGGCCAGGGCCGTGCTCTATTTCGGTGCGATACCAGACTTCGCCATGCTAGCCGTCTATTGGATGGCTACGTTCGTCATCGCCTGGCTGGGCTTTGTATGGTTCCAGAAGACGCGCAAGGGGTTTGCCGATGTCCTCTGAAGTAGCCATCAAGGTCGAGGGGTTGAGCAAGTGTTACCACATCTACGACCAACCCCGTGATCGACTCAAGCAGTTTTTGCTACCCCGATTTCAGCGTGCTTTCGGTATGACAGCACAGCAGTACTACCGTGAGTTCCGAGCTCTGGATGATGTAAGTTTCGAGATTCGCAAAGGAGAGACCGTCGGCATAGTCGGACGCAATGGCAGTGGCAAATCCACCCTTCTGCAGATGATTTGCGGCACGCTCAATCCTACTAGCGGCAGTATCCAGACTCATGGCCGGATTGCTGCTTTGCTGGAACTCGGATCGGGATTCAATCCAGAGTTTACCGGACGTGAGAATGTATACCTGAATGCAGCGGTGCTGGGGCTCAGCAGGGAAGAAACCGATCGACGTTTTGAGGACATAGCTGCCTTTGCCGAGATCGGAGAGTTCATCGAACAACCAGTTAGAAGCTATTCGAGTGGAATGGTCGTGCGGTTGGCATTCGCAGTGGCTATCAACGTCGACCCGGATATTCTGGTGGTGGACGAGGCTTTGTCCGTGGGCGACGAGCTGTTCCAGCGCAAGTGTTTCTCAAGGATCGAAAGCATACGGAGTTCGGGAGCGACGATTCTCTTTGTTTCCCACTCTGGTGCGACGGTGGTCGGCTTGTGCGACCGTGCAATCCTTCTGGACTCCGGCGAGCTGCTCTCCATGGGGGAGCCTAAGCGTATTATTGGAGGTTACCAGAAGCTTCTTTATGCGCCGGCTGATACGCGCGAAGAGGTGCGTGAGGCCATGCGCGCCCGCGATTGCGTGCAGATCGTTAGCGAGCCGCAGGGCGATGCCTTGGGCATTACAGGCAGTGTGTCGGGTTGCGAAACCAGTGATCGGGACCAGGAGTCTTTCGATCCAGCATTCGTGCCGCAGAGCACGATCGTATTCGAGTCCCGCGGAGCGGTGATTGGCGATGCTCGCATCTGCACGCTCGATGGAGCGCAGGTGAACGGATTGGTGCGAGGGCGCAAGTATTTATTCCGTTACGATGTGAGTTTTGATCGTGTTGTGACGAATGTGCGCTTTGCCATGTTGATCAAGGCATCTACAGGGGTGCCATTAGGAGGCGGATTGTCGGCACCGACCCTTACCGAGGCAATCTTGGTGGTTGAGCCGGGGACACGCTTCTCGGTCGAGTACTCGTTTACATGTCATTTGAATCCAGGGGTGTTTTTCCTGAATGCGGGTGTGTTCGGGTGTGACGACTCGAAGGAAGAAGTAGTGCTGCACCGGAAAGCGGATGTACTCGCCTTTCGGGTGTTGCCAGTCCTCGACAATCGAGCGACTGAGCTGGTCGATTTCGGCTTTGAGTGCGCGGTGGAAATGAATGCATAGTCTGTTTGATGGTTTGCTGGTTTCGTGTCCGAATGATGGGGGGCTTTTCCTGCTTCACAAAGGTAAGGCCAGCCGTTTGGACTCGTCTTCTTGCACTGGTCTTGATGTGAAGGGGGACTCGGTATTATGCGGACTGCAGCCTCGCGCATTATCGCTCACGGGAAGTCGCAACTGGTCGTTGGGCGGCGATGCGACACTGTTCGACGATATCCATGACGTGCTGTTCGATGGCGATGGGTGCTATGTGGTTGGCACGACAGGCAACGAAGTCGTCCGCTTCGATGGCGCCGGCAACGAGACGGGCCGCTGGGCGTTTTCCGAGCAGCGGGATTCTTGGCATCTGAACTGCCTGGCTCGTTGGAATGACACCATAGTCTTCTCCGCCTTCGGGACCTTTGAAACGACACGAGGCTATAAGGGCGCCACGCAAGGCAGCGGTTTCATTCAGGATCTGTTCTCAGGACAGCGCTATGTAGAGCGGCTATCACAGCCCCATAGCCTTGTTCCTCACGGCCGGAACCTGCTGGTTGCAAATTCCGAGTGCAAGGAGGTTCGCGAATATGCGTGGGATGGAACTTTGTTGCGCACGGTTGTGCTGGATGGGTACACCCGTGGCATCTGTATCGTCGACGATCTGCTCTATGTAGGTCTGAGCTGCTCGCGCAACATTGAGGACGCAAATCTCCCGCTCGCCACTGTTGTCGCGTTGGATATGACGACATGGATTGAAAAAGGTCGTTTATGCCTGAATGCCCGTGAAATCTATTCGATCGTATCGTTGGCTGATACGGAGGTGCTGCTCAGAGCACTGGGCCCTCTGAGCGAGAGCATCGTCGAGCGCCTGACCTCATCGTTGCAGGAAAGCAAAGGTTTGGCCATCAGGTTGGAACAGCGTGTCATCGATTGTGATACGCAACTGCAGGACAAGGATAGGATTTGGGCGGACCGGGTCGAGCAGGTGGCGGCCGATTATGACGCCGAGATTCAGCGGATTGCCGATGAGCGTGACCAAATGCTGGAAGACAAGGACAAGGCCTGGTCGGAGCGAGTCGAGCAGGTGGCAGCCGATCATATTACGGAAAACCAGAGAATTGTTCGTGAGCGCGATCAGTTGCTAGTAGACAAGGACAAGGCCTGGTCCAAGCGGATTGAACAGCTAGCGGCTGATCATATTTCTGAAGTCCAGCGAATTGCGCATGAGCGTGACCAGATGTTGGAGGACAAAGATAAAGCATGGTCGGAGCGGGTCGGGCAGATAACGACCGAACATGTCTGCGAAATCCAGCGCATTGCCCACGAGCGTGAGCAGATGCTGGCCAATCAGGAGTCTGCTTGGCGGGCTCAAGTCGAGTTGATCAGGCGTGATTCTCAACTGGAGCTCGAACGTCTCGAGCTGGAGCGCCAGGCGCACTCTGCTGATATCGAAGCGCGTCAGGCAGAGATGCTGAACCGGCTTCTGCCCAAGGTCAGCGTGGTCACAGTTAATTACAACGGAAAGGTATTTCTCCGCCAGTTGATCACGAGCCTTCAATGCCAGACGTTGGCGCCAGCAGAAATCATTGTTGTGGATAACGCATCCGACGATGGTTCCCTTGAGTATCTCCAGCAAGTCTGTCCGCGGGTCAAGGTTATACGCAGCGAGGTCAATCTGGGGTTCGCGGGCGGTAACAACCTTGGTGTTAGCCATGCTACTTCGCCATTGGTGGCTTTGATCAACAACGACACGGTGGTTGCCGATTCATGGCTCGAAGGGCTCGTAGCGACCTGGGTGCAACGGACTGCGGCTGGGGAGCGAATCGGAGCAGTTTCTCCCAAGATCGTATATTTCAAGCGGTTCCTGCAGATCAGGCTACGCGCCCCGGTCTACTCGCCGGGCGCTGGCGATGGACGCTTGCTTGGGGTGGCGATTGATCTTTCGCAAACCTCCTTCGTGGGCGTCCATTATGTCAAACCCATAGTCGGGGATGGGTTCTACCATGAGGAGCGTTGGCCTGAGGATCGAGTCGTACGCTGGACCGGCGAGTCGGCAGAGTTGATGCTTCCTGTCGCTGAGGCTCAACTGGGCGGGCCACTGAAGCTCCGGATCGTGGCCACCACAGCAGGGCGGCCGGAAGGCGTTTCTCTGGAGATCGAGTGCGAAGGGCAATCGCTTGGCACCTGCCAAGTGATGGAAGGTTTTGCAGAGTTCGAATTCGATGTTCCAGCCGATTTGTCCAAGCATGCAAAATGGGTCGTCAATAATGCGGGCAGCGCGCTTGATGATATGGGAAATGCAGCAGATATTGGCATTAACCAGCCTGATTCCGGTCAGTTTGACCAAACCAACGAACTGCAGGCTTTCTGTGGTTGTAGCGTACTGATGCCTCGTAATCTGTTCCTTGAACATGGCGGATTCGATGAGCGTTTCTTCATGTATTACGAGGATGCCGATCTTTCATGGCGTATTCGTAAAGCCGGATGGAAACTTCTTTTTGAGCCTCGGTCGGTGGTTCGTCATATTCATGCAGGTAGCAGTGGCGAGTGGTCACCGGGTTTTCGCTATCACGTAACGCGTAATTATCGGCTCAACGGCTTCAAGAATGCCGGGGCGGCTCAACTACTGCTACTAACTGCTCTTTTCGCCCGTTCGATGTTGCGAGCTGCTCGTGGTAACAGACATCATGGTTTATGGTCGTGGCGAGGCATTCCGTTGAGTGACATGACTCCTGTGCAAATTGAATTCAAGGCACTTCTGAATGCAGCGTCGATGATTCCTTCCATCTTGGGAAAACGTCTACGTGCACTTTTGCGAAAGGATCGCTGAATGAAAATTGGTATTTACAATCGATATTGGAATACTTGTGGTGGAGGCGAAAACTATACCGGCTCAGTCGCCGAGATATTGTCCTGGGACCACGAGGTGGAGTTGATATCGATTGAACCAGTGGATTGGGGGCGGCTGGAATCAAGATTGCACTTGGACTTGTCGCGGTGCTCGATGCGGGAGTGGCCAAATGAAACCTGTGAGCGTTTGTCACCTTTGTCTTCGCACTACGATTTGTTCGTCAATAGTACTTATTCTTCTTCGATGATGCCGCGCTCCAAGAAGTCGGCGCTGATTTGCTATTTTCCACATCGCATCGATGCGCTTTCTTCGATGCGTGGGCAAGTTCGGCAATGGGGCCGGGATCTGCTAGCTGGCAATAAGCGCCGTTTGTTGCGCCTCAATCGATTGCGAGGCGAAACCGTCGTACCGATGACGGGAGTTTATGAAGTAGAACCTGATGGGCGAGCCTGGATCGCTTCTGAAGCGGTACTGATGATGTCCTCGGCAGCGACGTTGGAGATTCCTTTATGGCCGGAAGCCTATAACGGTATAGAAACCGTGCGGGTCGATGGAGAAGAACTTCCTTGGCTGGTCGAAGATAATGTCCTGCGTGTGGAATGCGGGAAAATCGATAAGTGTCGGGAGCGCATGCTTTCTATCTTCAGCAAGCCAATGGTGATGAGCGAGCTTGGCCTTTCCTCCGACTCCCGGCGGCTTGGGGCCTGCATCGACACTCGATCCTTGAACTGGGGCGGTAAGCTACCTCGCAAACTGCATAGCCCTAGCGAATCCCTGCGAGCTTATGATCGGGTCATATCAATATCTCATTTCACCTCCGAGTGGATCGATCGGCGCTGGCGTTTGCCGTCAACTGAATTGCAGCCGCCCATCGACACCAGTCTTTTCGATCTGGATTCTTCGATACAAAAAGAAAAAATTATCCTGACTGTTGGACGTTTCTTCGCTGGTGGCCACAACAAGAAGCATCATGAGATAGCGAGAGCATTTATTCGCATGTGTCAGGAAGGGATTATGCCTGACGGCTGGCGTCTTGTGTTTGTCGGCTCTCGGCATCGAGAACATCAGATGCATCTGGATTATTTCGATCGTCTTACCGAGCTTTGCTCGGGGCATCCAATAGATATCCTTCCTGATTTGCCATTCGCCGATTTGCTTACCTACTATCGCAAAGCCTCTATATATTGGCACGGGGCTGGCTGGGGAGAGCATGTTGAGCAGTTTCCTGAGCGTTTCGAGCATTTTGGAATGACCACTTGCGAGGCTATGGCTTGTGCTTGTGTTCCGGTAGTGTTCGATGCTGCAGGTCAACAGGAGATTGTCGCAAGCGAGGAACTGGGTTTTCGTTATTCGAATTACGAAATGCTTGCAAAGCAGATGGGGAGCTTGGTGAATGCTCCGCCGGAAAATCTGGCTGAAATTGGCAAAAGGGCTCAGGTATCCATAGGGCGATTTGCTCGAGCCAGTTTTCAGGAACGAGTTCGTAAGGCATTCAGTGGGCTCGCCTACTGATATTCGCTCAGACTATTCTGATTTGCTTTTTAGCAAGTATTTTCGTCTGGCGGATGATTCATCCCTTAAATCATGATGGTTGCCGCAGAGGTTGATGTGGGAAACATCAAGTTAGTACTGTTTGAGCAAGGTGGTTAATGAAACGCGCGATTATTACCGGAATTACAGGGCAAGATGGTGCCTATCTTGCAAAACTCCTTCTTGAAAAGAACTATGTCGTTTACGGAACTTACCGGAGGTCAAGTTCAGTTAATTTCTGGCGGATAAAGGAGCTAGGAATCGCCTGTCATCCTTCCTTGCATCTTGTCGAGTACGACTTGACCGATCTATCGGCCAGCATCCGCCTGCTACAAACGACCGAAGCTGATGAAATTTACAATCTGGCGGCCCAGAGTTTCGTTGGAGTTTCCTTCGATCAACCTGTCACCACCGCCGAAATAACCGGTTTGGGGGCGGTGAACCTGCTTGAAGCGATTCGAATTGTAAATCCTAAAGCTCGGTTCTATCAGGCTTCCACATCCGAGATGTTCGGCAAGGTCCAGGCAATTCCACAGAAAGAGGACACACCTTTCTATCCGCGCAGCCCATACGGTGTGGCCAAGCTATATGCCCATTGGATGACAATCAACTATCGCGAGAGCTATGACATCTTTGGTTCTAGCGGCATTCTCTTCAACCATGAATCTCCTTTGCGTGGCCGTGAATTCGTAACCCGGAAAATTACCGATACAGTGGCCAAGATCAAGCTTGGTCAGGCGGATGTCCTGGAGCTGGGCAACATGGATGCTCGTCGGGATTGGGGATTTGCCGCAGAGTACGTGGAGGGAATGTGGCTAATGTTGCAGGCCAAGCGCCCGGACACCTACGTGCTGGCCACGAATCGTACCGAAACCGTACGGAGCTTCGTCGGCTTGGCCTTCCAGGCGGCCGGTATCAATATCGAATTCCAGCATAAGGATGAGAATGAGGTCGGAATCGATTCGGCTACGGGTAAGACGCTTGTGTGTGTCAATTCGAAATTCTATCGCCCTGCGGAAGTAGAGTTGCTGATTGGCGACCCGCAAAAAGCGAAGGACGAATTGGGTTGGGCCCCGACGACCACGTTAGAAGATCTATGCACCATGATGGTCGAAGCGGACTTGAGGAGAAATGCCGATGGATTCTCCTTCTGATAAACCACGGGCGCTGATTACCGGTTTAGAGGGGTTCACAGGCCATTATGTGGCCGAGGAACTGCGCCGTTCTGGATATGAGATATTTGGCACTCGTCACAATGGGGCAGAGGAACAGGCGGCTGGCTGCTTTCGGGTTGATATTTGCGACTTGGCTGCCTTACGGCGGGTGGTCGAGGAAATCGAGCCTGAAGTGGTTGTCCACTTGGCAGCCATTTCCTTCGTTGCCCACGGTGAAGCCGATGCCATTTACCGCGCCAACGTGGTAGGGACACGAAATCTACTCGAAGCATTGGCTGGGTTGACTCGTACCCCGCGTGCGGTGTTGCTGGCCAGTAGTGCCAATGTGTATGGGAATGCTCCAGTGGAGCTGATCGATGAGGCGGTCTCCCTCGCTCCGGCGAACGATTATGCCGTCAGCAAACTAGCCATGGAATACATGGCCAGATTGTGGTTGGATCGCCTGCCGATAGTCATCACGCGGCCATTCAACTACACGGGTGTTGGGCAGGCGCCACATTTCCTGATTCCGAAAATCGTTTCTCATTTCCAGCAGCGAGCTCCTGTTATCGAGCTGGGTAATCTTGATGTCGAGCGTGACTTCTCGGATGTTCGGGTGGTAGCCCAAGCCTATGCCAAGTTGCTGGAAGTCGTTCCGGCAGGACAGGTGGTCAATGTAGGGTCAGGACAGGTGGTGTCGTTGAGAGAGGTCTTGGCGATGATGAGCAAGATCTCTGGGCACGAAATCGAGGTTAGGGTGAATCCATCTTTTGTCCGTGCGAATGAAGTCAAGCGACTGCAGGGCGATGTAAGCAAGTTGAAGGGTCTGGTGGGCGATTATCAACCGATACCGTTGTTGAAGACCTTGGAGTGGATGTTTCGTAATGGCCTTGAATACATAGGAAATGTAAGTACGTGAGCCCCATCCGCAATTCGTTGAGCCTCATTTCTCCCTGGTATGCCCGTGGAACTGTTCCTTTAGGTCTGCAGTTTGCTCTGGCCTGCCTTATGTGTGGCGCTCTGGCTTTGTTTCTATATGGCAGGCCGGCAACCGCGCTGCTTGCTCTTTGGCATTCTGCTTATGAAATTCACAATGTTGCGATCTGTTTTGCTGTGATTGCAGTGGTGGCACTCGTCGCCACCTTGGGACGACACCCTGCCAATGCCTTGGCGGCAGTACTCGCTGCCTTGGCCTTGATGGCGGGGCCGGCCGCCACCCTTTGGGGTTTGGTTGCCGCCTTCGTCACCATTGCGCTGGGATACCAATTGATAGGTCGGCAAGCCCGCTCCCAGCTCGCTCGCTCGGATGTGGCGCGAGTAGCGCTGGCGTTCTGGGTTGGCAAAGCAATATTCATGCTGGTCCTATCGTTGCTCAGCTTCTTCCCTATAAATACGCGTTTCATGGAAGGCGTCCTGCTGGCACTACTGCTACTGCTCGCGCCTGCCGGAAGGGCTGAAGCAGTACGTGTACTACGCGGTCTTCTCATTGTGCGGCCGCGTTATCTGAGAGCGGTAAGCGGTTCGAAAGTTCCTCGGTTTTTCCTGCTTCTTTCGATCATGCTGCTGATTGTTGCAACGGTGCATCCCGGATTCGATGGGGACGCTGCGACAATGCACATGCGCATCGCGCTTGAAATGCAAACCAAGGGCTCCTGGGCCTATGACGTCAGCGAATATGTCTTCGCAGTCATGCCGCTGGCCCCCCAGTTCAATTTCAGTGCGATGTTCATCGCTGGCGGAGTTGAAGCGGTCAAGGTCGATCTGGTACTGCAATTTCTGGCGGTATTAGCCCTGGTCGCCACCGGAGGTGGCTTTCGCTTGCGTGCGACCGGGATAGCCATGGCTGCGGTATTTGCCTTTGTACCAATGTTCGTGCGAGAGGTTTCCGGGCTTTTCATCGAGGTGACCCTGTGCGGTTTCATCCTGGCCTCGGCGGTACTGATGACCTCCTCGTTACGTCACCGATCCATCGAGTTGGCTTTACTGGCGGGGCTTTGTGCCGCAGGGGCAAGCGCCACCAAGACCTTTGGCTTGGTGCTGGCTCCTTTGGTCCTGCTGGTGCTGGTGATCAACTGGCGCCAGCTTGGGACAACCCGGGACCGGTTCCGGCTATCGGTGATCCTGATGGTGACATTGGCCTTGGCATTGTTTTTCTACGTGGTGGCCTGGCTGAAGACCGGAAACCCGCTCTTCCCCTTCTACAACGAAATCTTCAAGTCGCCCTATTGGGCTCCTAGAAACTTTCTGGACCGTCGCTGGATAGATCATGTTGACTGGAACCTGCCTTGGAGAATGACCTTCGAGTCATCCCGCTACGAAGAGTCCAGTGATGGTTCCATGGGCCTCGTGCTTCTGTTCTTGCTGGCCTGTATGGGAAGCCTCGTCGTGCTATGCCGACGCAATCTCGTGGCGCTGGTTCCTTTCGTTGTCGGAACCATCTACCTGACGGCTGTTGGCGCTCAGATTCAGTACTTGCGTTACCTGCTGCCAGGGCTGCTGTTGCTGGCGACCAGCCTTGCCTATTACACCCATGTTGTCATCAGGAAACCACAGAGCGGTGTATGGGCAGTGATTCTTGGTAGCTTGCTCGCTGCGAACTTGTTTGGTATGCCATCGGGTCGTTTCACCAACGGCATGATGCATATTCCAACAGCGAATATGCTGTCTCCCGGGCATTTCCGTGGAGTTCCGTCGACTAATTATTCCGAGGAAACACTCAGGGGCCATCGGTACCTGGGGAACATACTAGCGGCCTCGATGCGCGAGACTCCTACCGTATTGCTGTTGGGATGTCCGTACGGGGCCTATTTCAATGGGCGGACTATCTACACCACATGGCACAACTATAGCTGGAGTAGTCGTGAAACCCAGCTGCTTGATGTTGCAGAGTTTGAGCGCTACTTGGAGGCTAATAGGGTGACGCACATAGTGATAGATGGAGAAACCTGGCCCTCAGCCCGCGCGCGCCTCATTCCTTACATTGAGCAGAATTTCACCAAAGTGGCTGAGCTATGGGGTGTCGTATTGTATGAAGTCAAGAAGCAATGAGGTCATTAGTGGTATATGCATAGGGAGTTTGCTTTGTTGGCACTATTGATTATTGGTTGATTTCATATTTATAAGCGGAAAAAATATTGCCATGAAAGATAATTTGCAGCCGAAAGTCGCAGTGGTAATTCCTTGCTATAAAGTAAAAAATCACATCTTGGGAGTGATTGAAGGTATTGGCTTAGAAGTGCTGCGTATCTATGTCGTGGATGATTGCTGCCCTGATGGATCAGGGGATTTCATCGAGGCCAACTGCAAGGATGAACGCGTGACTATACTGCGTCACGCCGAGAACCAAGGGGTCGGCGGGGCTGTCATGACGGGTTATCGAGCGGCTATCGAGGACGCCATGGAGGTGATTGTAAAGGTCGACGGTGATGGCCAGATGGATCCAAGCCTGATCCCTGATTTCATCGCCCCGATCCTTGCAGGCGAGGCCGACTACACCAAGGGCAACCGTTTTTTTGATCTGGAAGAAATCCGCGCCATGCCTCGTATACGGCTGTTTGGTAATGCCGTTCTGTCATTCATGACCAAGCTATCATCGGGTTATTGGGACCTGTTCGATCCAACCAATGGTTATACTGCAATTCATGTGACTGTAGCTAGGCACTTGCCATTCAAGAAAATCAGCCAGCGCTACTTCTTTGAGACGGATATGTTATTCCGGTTAAATACAATCCGTGCGGTGGTGGTGGATGTGCCGATGAATGCCAAGTATGTCGATGAAGTGAGTAATCTGAAAATATCCAAAATTGTTGGAGAATTTCTTGCCAAACACCTCCGGAATTTCAGTAAACGTATCTTCTATAGCTACTACCTGCGAGATATGTCGGTCGCTTCAATAGAGTTGCCGCTCGGTCTGTTGTTTCTCGGATTCGGTCTTGTCTATGGTGGTTACAACTGGATAAGTTCTGCACATATGGGAGTTTCTACCCCTGCGGGTACGGTGATGATGTCGGCACTGCCGATCATCGCCGGTATTCAGTTCCTGTTGGGATTCGTTGGCTACGATGTAGCCTCTGTTCCTATCCGCCCCCTTCATCGGAATAACCGTAAGCCTGGTGTTAATTATGCTGGAGAACTTGCATGAGCTGGCTTGCTGATTTACTGAGGGACCCAAGCGTCAATAATATCGACGTGGATGACTCCGAACGCTTGCTTGTGCATGGTCGTATGCTCGAGCAGAAGCCCATGTTGAAAGAGGTTTTTACAAGTTTTCACCACACCTTTGAACGGCTCGACAAACAGTTCCTGTCGGGGGCTGGCGAGCGTGTGGAGCTCGGAGCTGGAGTCTCTCCGATCCGCAACTCATATCCCGACGTGCTGGCGACCGATATCGTTCCAGGGCCTGGGCTGGATCGAGTGCTGGACGCAGAGCGACTGGACCTGGCGGACAGTTCGGTGAGGGTCATCTTTGGCCAAAACTGCTTTCACCATTTTCCCCATCCCAGTGTTTTTTTCGAAGAGCTTGAGCGAGTCTTGGTACCGGGTGGCGGAGTGATCCTCCTTGAGCCCTACCACGGGCCATTCGCGGCGTTCCTGTTCCGCCGGATGTTCCGTACCGAGGGATACGACAAGGATTTCCCTTCCTGGGAAACACCAGCATCGGGGCCGATGAACGGAGCCAACCAGGCTCTGAGCTACATTGTCTTTGAGCGGGACCGAGCCGAGTTTGAACGCAGATTTCCGCAATTGGACATCGTTCATCAGGAAACCTGCGACAACTACCTAAAGTACCTGTTCTCCGGTGGGCTCAACTTTCGCCAGTTGTGGCCGAACTGGGCCAGTCCCTTGCTCTCCCTGATCCAGCGCCTGCTATCGCCATTGAACCGCTGGCTGGCTCTGCATCATGTAGTGGTCATACGGAAGAAAGGCTGATGCGGTTCGTACGTTACCTGGTGATCCAGGTGCTGGCTTATGGTTTGGACATGGGTGGGTTCGTTCTGCTGTTCAGCCATTACGGCATCGATCCGTTGATGTCCAATGTGGCCAGCAAGATATTGGCTGCGTTATTTGCATTCTTTGCTCACCGTAGCTTCACCTTCGGAGTAGTGGAGCGTGCAGGGAGCCTGCAACAAGCTGTGCGCTATTTTGCGCTTTTAGCTTTGAATGTCCCGCTTTCGGCATTGGTGCTGAGCGGTCTGCTGTGGCTGATTCCCCTGGCTGTCGCTGCGAAGTTCGTTTCCGATGTCATCTGCGTTTTTTTCAACTATGGCTTGAGCAAGCGGTATGTATTCCTGAGTACTGGTGAGGCGCAGCCCCGGAATATTGATAACCGAGGTAACCAATGAGGATCGCCATCACTGGGGCGACCGGTTATATCGGCCAACGCCTGGTCCGTGCAGCGAGGTTTGCTGGCCATGAGGTCTTGGCTCTGTCTCGGCGTCCATTTACCGAGCCTGGGGTGGCTTGGCAGGCTTTCGACCTTGCCAACACCCAGCCGTTGCAGCTGCCTGCTGATGTCGCGATGGT
The DNA here is from genome assembly GCF_046230915.1 of Pseudomonas sp. KCJK8993. Classification (NCBI taxonomy): domain Bacteria; kingdom Pseudomonadati; phylum Pseudomonadota; class Gammaproteobacteria; order Pseudomonadales; family Pseudomonadaceae; genus Pseudomonas; species Pseudomonas sp. KCJK8993. The sequence goes on along the minus strand of NZ_JBJJLO010000011.1, from coordinate 66,362 downwards.
TTTCCATCTAGCGGTCAATACCCAGCACGATTTCGACTCAGAAGACGTGGAGCCGAATGCTGCCCAGCGGCTTATCGATGCGGCTGCCGTCGTAGGGGCGAGCTTCGTATTTGTCTCTAGTCAGGCAGCTGGAGCCGATGCTCCCACTGCCTATGGACGGATAAAGTGGCAGATCGAAGGCAAGGTGCTTGCGTCAGGTGGTTGGGTCGTCCGCCCGGGACAGGTCTATGGCGGACCCGAGTTGGGACTTTTCGGATTGTTGTGCAGGCTGGTCAGGCATTTACCTGTCTTGCCGGCATTCCTCCCAACTCCATACGTGCAGCCGGTGCACGTGGACGATCTCGTTGATGCGTTGCTGGCTAGTCCTGCACAGGCACCATCGACGGTGCTCTGCATCGCGGCAGTGGAGGGCGTCGGTTTCACGACGTTTCTGCAGGCCATAGCCCGAGGGCGAACCAATCGTCGACCTATCTGCATGCCTGTACCCACTTTGGCTATCCGTATATTGGTTGCATTGTTCGGCGCCAGGCTGAGTGCCAGGTTGGGCCTGGAGCGCTTGCTCTCACTGTTCGCCTTGAAACCAATGGATACGGCCGGTGACCTGCAGAGAGTGTCGGTGTCCTTGCGTCCGCTTGGCGCAGGCATGACACGATCTGGCTGTGGTCGGCGCGAACTGCTCGCCGAGGGCCGAGCATTCTTGACCTATGTATTGCGGATACGACCTGCTGATGCATTGGTACGCCGTTATGCCAGGGCAATCGAAGCACTCAAGGCGGGGCGCGTCTTGCCATTACCCGGTCTGATGTTGCGCTTGCCTACCTTGTTGGCGTTGCTTGACGGTGCGGCTGGTATCGACGATGCCTTTCGACGTGAATTCGCGTGGCGCGTCGATGCGGCCCTGATGGTGGCAGAAGCGAGCCCGCAGGGCGCTGGACGTTTTCTCGGTCTAGATAGGCCGGGTGGCAGGTTTCGGGGAATGCTGCGTATTTTTGGAGCTTTATCCAGTGAAACCATTCGCCGTATTGTGCAACTTGTCTTGCGGCCTTTTTTATCTCGGGTCGGGCGGCGAGGAGCATTGTAGATGAGTGAAAAAAATCATCTTGAATTCGACGTCATCGTTGTAGGAAGCGGTCCCGCCGGAGTTTCGACAGCATTTCCACTTGTCGAGGCAGGCTTGCGTGTATTGATGGTCGATGGTGGAAAGACCTCCCAGCTTGCTCCGCCGAACGGGCAGTTCCTGGATTTGCGTCAACATGATGCTGGCCAATGGAACTGGATGATCGGGCAGGACTTCCACGCCCTGCGCCTGACGGATGCGGTCTCACCTAAGTTGCGGGTACCGACCCATGCGGCAACTTTCGATGGTTTCAAACGAGCTAATCGCATCGATGCGACTGATTTTGTCGCCGTGGGTTCACTGGCCCCAGGCGGTTTGTCCAATGCATGGGGATGTGGTGTAGCCTGCCTGACGGCTGCCGAGCTAGCCGACTATCCGTTTTCGCCTTCCGATATGCGTGACTCTTACCGTGAGGTGGCCAAGCGAATTGGTGTGAGCGGCGCTCGCGATGACGACATGTCCGAGTTCTTCGGCCTGGATGAATGGTCGCAAGAGCCGGTGCCCGTCGACTCCTTGCATGCGAGTCTGCTTGAGCGGTATCCGCAGCACCGAGAGAGGCTGCAACGCAATGGTTTTCGTCTGGGCAGGAGTCGAGTCGCGGTCCTGACAGAGCCAAGGTCAGGGCGTCATGCATGCGATCGCTCCGGCAACTGCTTGTGGGGATGTGGGCGTCGCGCGCTTTACTCAGCGACCGAAGATCTGCATAGCCTGCGCAGTCGGCAGGGATTTCACTACAAGCCAGGTTTTTTGGTGGAGCGAGTCATCAGCAAGCAGGGTGGGGTGACCGTCGAAGGATGGGGTGAGGAAGGGGTTGAGGTTTTGCACGCCCGTCGTGTCCTGTTAGCGGCTGGAACGTTGGCGTCAACCCGGCTGGCATTGCAAGCCGTCGATCATCGGGCCCCGGTGCCGATGCAATCATGCCCGACTGCGGCGTTCATGTTGTGGTTGCCTCGGCATCTCGGGCGAGGTCAAGAGGCTGCATTCGGCCTTGGACAGTTATCTTTTTCCCTTGGACTGAGCCGCGATGTTCAGGCGTTCGGTTCGCTGTTCAGTGCAACGGGAATACCGGTAGCCGAGTTTGCTCGTTACATGCCGTTCGGCAAGCGTTATGGAGTGGATTTGCTGACATCGCTATTACCTTCTTGCGTGATAGGCAACGTTTTCCTTCCAGGGGCGATGACGCAAGCAAACCTTCGTCTAGGTGATGAAGATCAGCTCGTGGTTCGCGGAGGCTATCGGGAGGAAGTCGCTGCGTTGATGAAGGAGGCCGAGCGCCTGCTACGCTCAAGCTTCCGACGACTGGGTGCCGTCTTGATCCCAAGCAGCTTTAAAGTGGGTCTGCCAGGGGCTGATATTCATTACGCGGCATCCCTGCCGATGCATGTCGAACCGGTTGTTGGCCAGACCGATCGCTATGGGGAACTGGCGGGCGCTTCCGGCATCCATGTAGTGGACGGAGCAAGTTTGTCCGCCTTGCCTGCCAAGTCTCATACCCTGACGATCATGGCCAATGCCGATCGGATCGGAAGGTACCTTGCTCAAAGACTGACCGCAGTTGGAAACGATATCTAGAACCAAGGCCGTGCTGTTCACAGCTGCTGGTCGCTCTTACTTGGGCAAGCTGGGGGAGGGCTTTTACGTCGCCTCTTTTGGGGCGGATCCAGGCCTGGGCGATTTGCTGGTTTTACTAAGCTGGGAGTGGATGATTTAAGCCTTCTGGCTGCTGCGATGCGCACAGGTAGGCTGTATGGATGGTCAATGTACTTTACATAATGGATTTTTTGCCAATGTCACCGTTCGGTTCAAGAAGTAGCACCACGATTCAGCCCGTCATTCTGTGTGGCGGTTCGGGTACACGCTTGTGGCCTTTGAGCCGACAGAGCTACCCCAAACAGTTCATGCCTCTTCTGGGTGGGCGCAGTCTGCTGGCGCTCACGCTGGAGCGAGTGAGCGGTCTTAGCTCGCACCCTTGGTGCGTGGCATCGAGCGAGCATCGTTTCCTGGTCATAGATGCCTTTGAACAATGTCAGCTAAGTGGCCAGGTGTTGCTCGAGCCTAGCGCTCGCAACACCGCCGCGGCCATTGCCGTGGCCGCCCTGCATGCCGAGGACGACGCCCTGTTGCTGTTCTGTCCGGCCGATCACTACATTCCTGATGCGCAGGCATTCGTCGAGCGCGTGCGTCAGGCTCAGGACGCGGCGCTGGGCGGTGCCCTGGTGACTTTTGGTGTATTCCCCACCTACCCAAGCAGTGCTTATGGCTACATCGAGGCGAGCGATCCATGGCGGGACTCCGGTGCACTGTTGGTGCAGGGGTTCATCGAAAAACCCTCGGCCACTCAAGCTGCCGAGTTGCTGCTCAAAGGGAACATGTACTGGAACGCCGGGATTTTCCTGGGCTTGGCCCGAGAATGGCGACGAGCACTAGAGTTGCACGCCCCCGATATCCTTGCGGCTTGCAAGGAAGCCCTCAGGGAGGCTGCTGCACCGGTCGTTACCCGTAGTGGCAAGACCGCCGTTCAGTCGGTTGCGCTGCACGGGCCTTCCTTCGATGCCTGCCGGTCGCAAAGTATCGACTATGCCGTCATGGAGCATCACCGGCCTATTTGCGCGCTGCCCTTCAATGGCGCTTGGAGCGATGTGGGCAGTTGGAATGCCGTGGCCGACTTGAGCGTTGCCGATGACAAGGGCAACAGCAGCCAGGGCGATGCCCATCTGTTCGACTGTCAGCGCACCTATGTCCATGCGGCTGGCCGGCGGCCAGTGGTCGCCCTGGGGTTGGACGATGTCTGCATCGTGGATACCGACGATGCGGTACTGGTCATGCCCATGAGTCGTGCCGAGGATATCAAGTCAGTGGTTGGGCAGTTGACCGATCGTTCGGTGGCCCAGGCGCTGTTGCATCGTCGGGTGGCCAGGCCTTGGGGCTGGTACGACAGCCTCGATCAAGGCGAGCGATTCCAGGTCAAGCGCATAGGCGTGAAGCCCGGCGCCAGCCTGAGCCTGCAACTGCATCACCATCGTGCCGAGCATTGGACCGTGGTCAAGGGAACTGCCGAGATCACCTGTGGTGATCGGGTATTCCTGCTAAGTGAAAACCAGAGCACCTACATCCCCCTCGGAGAGCGTCATCGCCTGCACAACCCCGGCAAGGTGGAGCTCGAGATCATCGAGGTTCAGTCGGGTAGTTACCTAGGCGAAGACGATATCGTGCGCCTCGAGGATAACTACGGACGCACGGTTCCCCAGTGGTTGGAGACTACGGAAGCGGCCTCAATCCTCATTGAACAGTAATGCCAGCAGTTGCTGGATAGTCGTTTCTAAGTCGAGGTGCGAAGTATCCAGCTTGAGGGTGGGCTCTTCGGGCGCTTCATATGGGCTACTTATGCCTGTCATGTTCGGTAGCAGCCCACTCCTTGCTTTTTTGTAGAGTCCCTTGGGGTCGCGTTGTTCACAGACTTCGAGGGGGGTATCGACGAACACTTCGATGAAGTGTCCCTCTCCGATCAATTGTCGGGCCATCTCGCGTTCGGCCCTGAAAGGGCTGATGAAGGCGGTCATCACTACCAGCCCTGCATCCATCATCAACTTGGCCACCTCCGCGACGCGGCGGATGTTTTCTACGCGGTCAGCGTCAGTGAAGCCCAAGTCCTTGTTTAGACCTTGGCGTACATTGTCGCCGTCCAGAATGTAGGTGCGCTTGCCTTGGGCGTGGAGTTCTTGCTCCAAGGCATTGGCGATGGTGGATTTACCGGAGCCCGATAGGCCTGTGAACCAGATGACCTTGCCTTTGTGGCCATTGAGCCGTTCGCGGTCCTGGCGAGTGATGCTCAAAGCCTGGCGATGTACGTTCTGTGCCCGGCGCAGATCATGGCGGATCATGCCGGCGGCGACGGTTGCATGGGTAAAGGTATCGACCAGAATGAACCCTCCCAGTGCTTGCGATTCGGCAAAGGGGCTGAATACCAGTGGCGTGCTCAGGGCCAGGGTGGCCACGGCAATATCATTCAGTCCCAACTGACGGCCCGCCTCCCGGGAGTGCGTATCCACATTCATCTTGTACTTCAGGGTAGTGATGCTGGCGGTGGTCCATTGGGTGGCCAGCTTCAACTCGTAGGTCCTGCCGATGAGCCCGGCTTCCTCGACCATCCAGACCAGGGTAGCCTCGAACTGATCACTCATCGGCAATGGCTGGGCTGCCAGGGCGAGTACATCCCCGCGTGAGGCCTTTAGCTCCTGATCCAGCACCAGCGTTACGGCATCTCCGGCTCTAGCCTTGGGCAGGTCGCCATCGGCGGTGACGAGTCGAGCCACCTTGGCTGTTCTTCCCGAAGCGGTGACTCGTACCTCGTCCCCAGGGGCCAGCTCGCCGGATACCAGGCTGCCACTGAGGCCGCAGAAACCGCTGTCGGGGTTGTTGATCCACTGCACCGGGAAGATCACCCTGGTGCTGCTGGCGCGCTGAATTTCCAGGGCTTCGAGGCAGCCGACCAGGGTCGGTCCCGAGTACCAGGGGGTGCGAGCCGACCTGCTGGTGAGGTTATCGCCTTTCAGGGCGGAGACGGGAATGGCCGTGACGCTGATGAAACCCAAGGCGGACGCAGTTGCCTGGAACTCGTCCTGGATGGCCTCGAATACTCGCTGGCCGTCTATGACCAGGTCCATCTTGTTGATCGCCAGGACCACGTGGCGGATGCCCAGTGCCGATAGCAAGCAGGCATGCCGACGAGTCTGTGTGCGCATGCCTTGCACAGCATCGACCACCAGTACCGCGACATCCGAGGTCGAGGCTCCGGTCACCATATTGCGGGTATAGCTCTCGTGGCCGGGGGTGTCCGCCACGATGAAAGCGCGGCGCGAGGTGGAGAAGAAGCGATAGGTCACGTCGATGGTCATGCCCAGCTTTTTTTCAGCGGCGAGACCGTCGACCAGCAAGGCATAGTTGATGTCCTTGGCCTGGGTAGCATGGGGCTGGCAATTGGCACGCAAACTGTCGGCTTCATCTTCCGTAACCTGGTGCAGTTCCCACAGCAGTCGCCCTACCAGGGTGCTCTTGCCGTCGCCCTGGCTTCCGCAGGTGATCAGGCGCAGGGAGTCTTGGTGCTGCTTGGGGGCGTCGACGACAGGCGATGATCGAACGGTGTCTTGGTGCTTTGAGGGATGAAGGATGGTCTCTGGCATGATCAGGCGAGCTCAGCTTGAGTCGGGAGCACAGGGTAGATCGCCAGTTGCCTGGCTAGGTGTTGTGCGAGTCGTTGTGTATGCCCCCGAAGTTCCGGCACCGCAATGGCTTCCCAATGCTGCGCTTTGAGCATCGGGCCGACGTACCACAGCCCTGGGGTAGCCTGGCCGCTGGAACAGGTCGGTTGATAGTGATCATCGATCAGCACGCCCAGTTTGTTGGGGTCGGGGACCAGCAGTCCATCCCGGGCCAGTTGCTGTAGCAGGGGGCTGGAATGAGAGCCAATGGACATCCGCGGGCCGGTGCAGTTGATGATCGCGGCGACCTCCAGGGATTGTTCCCGAGGCTGGCAGCGAGGCCTGAACTGCACTTGTAGCATTCCGCGGCTAGTGGCCCGCATATTTGTGAGGCGCCCACCCAGGACCTGAACTTCGTCGCTCTCTTTCAGCGCTTGCAGGCGATCTGCCGAGAGTGGTGCCAGGCGATGACGGTGGATGTCCCAGAAGGCCATGCCATGGCGCAGGAAGCGCTGGCGTTCGACCAGGGGCATGGCTTGCCACAGGCGTGGTGTATGAGGACGGAGCTGGTTGAGCACGTCGCGCCAATCGCAGCCTGCCAACGCCTTCCGAGCTATTTCCTTGCGCAGTTCCCGCAGCAGGGTACGTACGCGTAGCGGTGCTTCACCGAGGTAGGTCGGGTACTGGCTGGTGGCAGGGGGCACGGGGTTGAGCCGGTGAGCGTGGGGCAGCAAGCCATGTCGGGAAAGCATCCAGATCCTGCGTGGCCGGGCTTGCTGAGTCAGTTGGAATAACGCATCCACGGCAGTGTGGCCGGTACCCAGGATCAGGACGGGCGCATCCCCGGGCAGTTGGCTCATGCGCTGGAAGTCCCAGGGCTCGATCACCTTCTCGAGCTCCTTGGGCGGCAAGGGTAATGGAAAGCCCGGTACCTGGTGCCCAAGGGCCAGGACCACGTGTTGCGCAGCCAGGAGGCGGCCGGAGGCCAGCGTGACCGTGAAGCCATCCTTGCCAGGTCGACTGTGTACCGCATGGGCCTGGTCCTGCGCAAGCCTCAGTCGGCCGGGGTTGGCGGCCATGGCCCGTTGCAGATTGAGCTGCAGGTAGCGTCCATAGAGGCGGCGGGAGACGAAGCTGCCGACGTTGAACGAGGGGTCGATTTGCTGGCAGAACTCCACGAAGTGCGAGGGATCGTCGGCAAATGCACTCATGTTGCCGGCAGGTACGTTCAACAACAGGTTGTCATCATTGCCCCGATAGGCAAGGCCACGGCCCGGCACAGCCGCTGGGTCGAGCAGTGTGATGGAGGCGGCTTGTCCGGTAGTGGTGCGCAGCAAGTGGATAGCTGTCAGCGTGCCGCTGAATCCGCCGCCGATGATCAATATGGGCGTCGAGTCGTCAGTCATCAGAAGTAACCCTCACGTTTTTTCTGTTCCATGGAGCCGGGGCTGTCGGTATCGATTATCCGGGCGTGCCGTTCGGACCGGTAGCTATGCATGAGTTCCCGAATAATCGCTTGTGGTGTTTCGGCATCCGACTCCAGGGCGCCGGTGAGCGGATAGCAGCCCAAGGAGCGAAAGCGCACTGTCCTGATCTGGATCTTTTCGTCCGGTAGCAGGCGACAGCGCCCATCATCGACCACCATGATCATCTCCGGGCGCATCACCACGGGGCGTGGTTTGGCGAAGTACAAGGGGGCAACATCGATGTTCTCTTGATGGATGTACCGCCAGATATCCAATTCGGTCCAGTTAGACAGCGGAAACACCCGGATGCTCGTGCCGGAGGCCTTGCGGCTGTTGTAGAGATTCCATAACTCGGGGCGCTGGCCCTGAGGATCCCACTGGTGGGAAGCCGGGCGTGGCGAGAATATGCGTTCTTTGGCTCGTGACTTTTCTTCGTCGCGTCTGGCGCCGCCCAGCACTACATCGAATCGATAGTGATCCAGGGCTCGTTTCAGGCCTTCGGTCTTGGTGATCTGGGTATGCAGGGCCGAGCCATGGTCGAACGGATTGATGTGTTTCTCGAGCGCTTGGGGATTGGTGTACACCAAGAGTTCCATGCCGCTCTCTCGGGCGACGGAATCCCGGAACAGATACAGCTCCTGGAATTTCCAGAGGGTATCGATGTGCAGCAAGGGCAGCGGTGGTGTCGATGGATAGAATGCCTTGCGTACCAGATGCAGCATGACATCGCTGTCCTTGCCGGCGGAGTACAGCAACACTGGGTTCTTCGCCTCGGCCACGGCTTCGCGGATGATGTAGATGCTCTCGGCTTCCAGGCGTTTGAGCCATGGCGCGTGGACAAGCTCCGCACTGCGCTCATCGTTGTGCTGCTTCGGTGAGAGCACTCCTTGATAGGCAGGTAGGCAGAACTGGACGTTCTGAGTGCTGGCCATCGCCCGGGTCGCGCCGACCAGTGCGCCATGGGGGAAGAAGGCGATGGGTTTGTCGACGTGATGCTGCAGGGCATCGAGGGCCTGGTGGATGGCCTCGCTACCTGTTCCGGGCAACGGTATCCAAAAGCGTGCGCCACGGGCGTCGTTGACATGCAGCACGGGCCGTCCGTTGGCGAAACTGTCGATCTGGCCGAACAGTACGCGATCACGGCGTCTGCGGGCCTGGTGGATGGCCCATGCCAGTACCAGCGGGTTCGCTGGGCGATCATGCTCATCACGCAGATCGTGCTCCGATAAAGACTCGGGCAGCAGGTGGAGGCTATGCAGGCGGCGTTCTGCGGTGCGCTTGGTGTCTGCCTCGCCCAGGCTCTTCAGGTGGGCGAAGGCCAACTCGGTGTCCCAGACTCGCATGCTGTCCAGGCCCATCAATTCAGGCAGAGCTTCTGTCGCAATTTGCGTCATTCTGATTTTTTGCCTGTGTCTATTTCCTTGCTATTAGATTTAAGCAGATTTTTTTTCGTGTAAAGCAATATGCGACAGAACGTACTCGTTCCATGGTGGGTTGGAGAAGTACTTGTTCGGTGGGGAGTCGGAGTGAGGTTTTTCAGGCATTAAAAAGCCGGCTTGTGGCCGGCTTCTCGGGGACTGGCTTGGCTTATTTTTGGTAAACCGCACCAGCCTGCAAAATGGACACCCAGCTCTTGCGGCTGGCTGTGGGACTGGCGGGAGAGTCATCCGCTTCGTCGGGCGATCTGGCCATGAGGGCCGATGCGCAAAGGTGGGGCGCAGCATACGCATATTCATCTGGAATTCCCAGCGTAAAGCGCGAGCCAGAGGCCTGAAACAGAAAAATAATCCTCCCTGGGACCCAGGCTACGCAAGAGTGCGGCCTGCCAGCCAGGTTCCTGTTACCCATGAAAAAACCCCGATCTCTCGGGGCTTTTCTTGAAGCGTGTCGCTCGAAGCTTATAGCCGCTTCTTAGCCCTTGTAGGCGGCAACCGACTTCTGGATCTCGGCGCGGGCGGCGTCAGCGTTGCCCCAGCCATCGATCTTCACCCACTTGCCTTTCTCCAGATCCTTGTAGTTCTCGAAGAAGTGCTTGATCTGCTCCAGCAGCAGCGCTGGCAGGTCGGTGTATTCCTTCACGTCGACGTACAGCTGGGACAGCTTGTCGTGAGGAACGGCGATCACCTTGGCGTCGCCGCCGCCATCGTCGGTCATGTTCAGGATGCCGACCGGACGAGCGCGGATCACCGAACCCGGGGCGACCGGATAGGGAGTCACGACCAGCACGTCCAGGGGGTCGCCGTCGTCGGCCAGGGTGTTGGGGATGAAACCGTAGTTGGCCGGGTAGAACATCGGGGTGGCCATGAAACGGTCAACGAACAGGCAGTCGCTGTCTTTGTCGATTTCGTATTTGATCGGCGCGTGGTTGGCCGGGATTTCGATCGCGACGTAGATGTCGTTCGGCAGGTCCTTACCCGCTGGAATCTTGCTGTAGCTCATTGGGCGTTGCCCCCGTTGATTGACCAAAAAGTGGCGCCGATTATAGACACACTCCGCTATCGATGCCACGTACCGAGGGTCGTAGAACCTTGGTCGCGGCGCCTTGCAGGCGAGCCTGGCATGGCCTGTCGCAGCGCCTTCGGATGAATGACGTCACTGCCCGGCAAGGCATTAGTGCTGCGCTTGATAGAGCGGATCGTGGGCCTGAAGTTGCTGCAACCTCGCCAGTGGATCTTGCCGGTAGAACAACCGTAGCTGTTCATAGACCTGCGGATAGGCCGCTACCAGCAAATCCGGAGCGCTGAAGAAATACTCGCTGGTCACCGCGAAGAATTCCGCCGGGTTTTCCGCGGCGTAGGGATCGATGGCCGTCTCGGTGTCCGGGGCCTCGTCCAGCTGGCGATTGAGATCGTCGTAGGCGGCCTGCATGACCTGGGCCCAGTCGCTGACTCGCATGTCCCCGTGCAGCGGTGGCAGGCCGTTGGCGTCGCCGTTGAGCATGTCCAGCTTGTGGGCCAGCTCGTGGATCACCAGGTTGTAGGCCTCCCAGCCGCCGCTGGCCAGGACCCCGGGCCAAGCCAGGATGACCGGCCCCTGTTGCCAGGCTTCGCCGCTGTGTTCGCCGTCCCACTCGTGCTCGATGCCACTGGCATCGCGATGGCGCTGGGGGCTCTTGAAGTCGTCGGGATAGAGGATGATTTCGTGGAAACCCTGGTACCAGTTCAGGTCGCCCAGGTGCAGCAATGGCAACTGCGCCTGGGCGGCCAGCAACAGGCGCTGTTCCTGGGGCAACTCGACTCCCGGCAGGGCCGTCAGGTGCTTGTCGTCCAGGAACAGCACGCTGGCTTCGCGCAGCCACTGGTTCTCGGCGGCGCTGATGCCGTCGAGGAAGGGCAATTGCTGGCGTACCTGCTGCCAGGTCTGGTCGCTGACCGGATGCCTGGCCAGGCGGCGTTTACGGCGCCAGGCACTCAAGGACCACATGCCGCTCAGCGGCTCCCGGCTTTTTCAGCGTTACGCCCGAAGCGGCTGCGCAGCACGCCGATGATCATCGGCACCAGGGACAGGAGAATGATCGCTACCACCAGCAGCGACAGGTTCTTCTTGATGAACGGCACGTTGCCGAAGAAGTAGCCCAGGGTCACCAGGCCACCGACCCAGAGGATGGTGCCCGCCACGCTGAAGGCGAAGAAACGCGGGTAGGGCATTCTCGCCACGCCGGCCACGAAAGGCGCAAAAGTCCGGATGATGGGCAGGAAGCGCGCCAGGGTCACGGTCTTGCCACCGTGCTTCTCATAGAAATCATGGGTTTTCTGCAGATAGTCGCGGCGGAAGATCTTCGAGTCGGGGTTGCTGAACAAGCGTTCTCCAGCCGTTCGTCCGATCACATAGTTGGTGCTATCGCCCAGGATCGCCGCGAGCATCAGCAATCCCCCCAGAAGCACCGGGTCCATGCCGCCGCCAGCCGCCACCGCGCCGGCGATGAACAGCAGCGAATCCCCCGGCAGGAAGGGGGTCACCACCAGGCCGGTCTCGCAGAATATCACCAGGAACAGGATGGCGTAGATCCAGGGCCCGTAGTTGGTCACCAACATGTCGAGATAGACGTCGAGATGGAGGATTAGGTCGATCGGGTTGAAATCCATTGAGGCACCTGTGGTGACGGCCCGGCTCGGCGGGCCTGTGCGGTTGCTTTGAGAAAAGGGGCTATGAGGGTGTGAGATTTTTCTGAGGGGCCAGAAAGGACGGCATTATAAAGGCTGACGGGTGAAATGCGTGTTCAGATTGTAGCGGCACATGTCGATCCGCAACCTGTCGGCACGCTGACAGATTCCGCGGTCTGGGACCGGAGACTCATGCCAATCAGTTAAGGAAAGGGTAGAAGCGAGGCTTGTCCGTGAGGGCTTCAGAGCGCTGCGTTTATCCAGTCGACACGCGCTACCGTTAACGAGCCTCGCGAGCAATCGAGCGTCGACCGGCTGCTCCCTCGGAGGATCACCTCGCTTGACTGACTGGCATCAGGCCCGGGCCGCTCTCAGTCTTCGCTTATGGGCAGGATGTAGTTCTTGAACTCCGTGTCCTCACGAAATCCCATGGATTCATAGGTCTTGCGCGCCACTTCGTTGTCGCTGCTGGTGGAAACCCGCATACGCACGGCATGGGTTTCCTTGGCCATCTTCTTCGCAGTGCGCATCAGGTTGTCGGCCACCAGTTGGCGGCGGGCATCCTCGGCGACATAGATGTCATTGAGGATCCACACACGCTTGAGGGACAGGGACGAGAAGCTCGGATAGAGCTGGCAGAAGCCCAGCAACTTGCTGCTGTCGTCATCGGCCAGGGCCAGGTAGATCACCGACTCCTTGCGCCGCAGGCGCTTTTCCAGGAACGCCCGGGAAGAGTCCGGGTAAGGCAGGGCGCCATAGAACTCGCGGTACTTGACGAATAGCGGGGTCAACAGATCCAGGTGCTCGAGGGTTGCTTGAGTAATCCGCATGATGGCTCTCAACTTCAAGTGGATGTGACGGCACAGGTTGGAGAACTCGGGCAGCCGCGTTGCGATGCTGCCCAAAGCGGTTAAAAAGCGCAATCGTCTTGCAAAATCACACTTGGGGCGGGCCCAGGAGGAAGTTGCCCTTCATGTCCGCGGGCGAGTCGCTGTCCAGGGTCTGGACCTGCGCCTCGTCCTTGAGGTTCACCCCCGACAATTGCCGGCGGCAGGCTTCGCGCATCAGGTACAGCAGCCGATGGGCGGCCATGCCGTAGCTCAGGCCCTCCAGGCGTACGTTGGAGATGCAGTTGCGGTAGGCATCGGTGAGCCCGACCTTCGGCTGGTAGGTGAAATATAGCCCCAGACTGTCGGGAGAGCTGAGTCCCGGACGCTCGCCGATCAGGATGACCGTCATCTTGGCGCCCAGCAGTTGGCCGATTTCGTCGGCCACCGCCACCCGGCCCTGTTCCACCAGGATCACCGGCGACAGCGACCAGCCTTCGGCGGCGGTCTGTTCTTCCATGCGCGCCAGGAACGGCAGGGTATGGCGATGCACGGCCAGCGCCGACAAGCCATCGGCCACCACGACCGCCAGGTCGACCCCGCCGGGGTGGGCCTGGGCATATTCGCGCAGGGCCTGGGCCGACTCGTCGCTGAGCCGGCGCCCCAGGTCAGGGCGTTGCAGGTAGCTGTGGCGATCGGTGGCGGCGCTGTGCAGCAGCAGGCTGTCGCGGCCCCGCTCGGCCAGCTGGGCGCTGAGTCCGGCATGGTCGAACGGCAGGTGCACGGCATCCCGGGCCTGGGCATGGGCGAACTGGAAATCCAGCTGGGCGCCAGTGGGCAGGCTGGTGCCGGTGCGGCCCAGGGCGATGCGCGCCGGGGTCAGGCGGCGCAGTTCCAGCCAGGGGTTTTGCGAGTCGCTCGGGTGTTTTTGCATGAGCCTGTTCCTTATCCCAACTGGGCCAGTGCCTGGCGGAAGGCCGGTGGCAGGTTGTTGCCGAAATGCACCTTGCCGTCGGCCTGGGTGAAGATCCCGGTCCGTGCCAGCCACTGCTCGAATTCGGGCGCGGGCTTCAGGCCCAGGGTCTGGCGGGCGTAGAGGGCGTCGTGGAAGGAGGTGGTCTGGTAGTTGAGCATGATGTCGTCGGACCCCGGGATGCCCATGATGAAGTTGATCCCGGCCACCCCCAGCAGGGTCAGCAGGTTGTCCATGTCGTCCTGGTCGGCTTCGGCGTGGTTGGTGTAGCAGATGTCGCAACCCATGGGCACGCCCAGCAGCTTGCCGCAGAAATGATCCTCCAGGCCGGCGCGGATGATCTGCTTGCCGTTGTACAGGTACTCCGGCCCGATGAAGCCGACCACGGTGTTGACCAGGAACGGCTTGAAGTGCCGCGCCACGGCGTAGGCGCGGGTTTCGCAGGTCTGCTGGTCGACGCCGAAGTGGGCGTTGGCCGACAGCGCGCTGCCCTGGCCGGTCTCGAAGTACATCAGGTTCTGCCCCAGGGTGCCGCGGTTCAGGCTCAGCCCTGCTTCGTAGCCTTCCTTGAGGATGTTGAGGTTGATGCCGAAGCTGGCGTTGGCCGCCTCGGTGCCGGCGATCGACTGGAACACCAGGTCCAGGGGCACGCCACGGTTGATCGCCTCGATGGAAGTGGTGACGTGGGTCAGCACGCAGGCCTGGGTGGGAATCTCGTAGCGCTGGATGATGGCGTCGAGCATCTCCAGCATGGCGCAGATCGAGGCGATGCTGTCGGTGGCCGGGTTGATGCCGATCATGGCGTCGCCGTTGCCGTACAGCAGGCCGTCGAGAATGCTCGCGGCGATGCCGGCCGGCTCGTCGGTGGGGTGGTTGGGCTGCAGGCGGGTGGACAGGCGCCCGCGCAGGCCCAGGGTGCCGCGGAACTGGGTCACCACGCGGATCTTCTGCGCCACCAGCACCAGGTCTTGCAGGCGCATGATCTTCGATACCGCGGCGGCCATTTCCGGGGTCAGGCCCGGGGCCAGGTCGCGCAGGCTCTGCTCGTCGGCGGCGTCGCTGAGCAGCCAGTCGCGGAAGCCGCCGACGGTCAGGTGGCTGACCGGGGCGAAGGCCGCCTTGTCGTGGCTGTCGATGATCAGCCGGGTGACTTCGTCGGATTCGTAGGGAATCAGCACCTCTTCGAGGAAGTGCTTGAGGGGGATGTCCGCCAGGGTCATCTGGGCGGCCACCCGCTCGCCGTCGTTGAGGGCGGCGACCCCGGCCAGGAAGTCCCCGGAACGGGCGGGGCTGGCCTTGGCCATGACTTCCTTGAGGCTATCGAAGCGATAGGTCTGAGAACCTACGCTGTGGGAAAATTGGGCCATCTCAGTCTCCGTTTCAACGATGTAGGGGCGTTGCCGAATGCTGGCGGATCATCAGGATGCCACCTTCTTCAGCAGGTTTTCCAGACGGTTGCCGGCAGCCCGGTGCTGGAGGATGGCAAAGGCCTTTTCCGCCACCAGGCTGCCGCCTTCCAGCGGCGGCAGGCCGCCGCTGTAGATGTTCGAGATCACGGTGTATTCGTAGCCGATACCCGGGTTGCCGCTGAACTGCGCCGCCGCGCGCCGGGCCTGGTCGTCCGGCAGGCGATAGCCCAGGTAGGCGGACATGCTGCGCGAGGCCAGGGCATCGCCGCCGGGACGTTCGCCGATCAGGACGATGATCAGCTGCGGTTGCAGCGCCTCGCCCACCGACTCCGCCAGCTTGACCCGGCCGTAAGGCGCGAGGATCGGTTGGCCGATACGCAGCTGGCGGCTGCGCAGGCCGTCCATCAGCACCGGGAGCAGCTCGGGAATGTTGTGGTGGATGGCCTCGGCGCTGAGGCCATCGGAAATCACGATCTGCACGTCGTTGTATTCCGGCTGCAGTTGGCGCAGTACCTCTTCGGTCAGGCGTGCCCCCAGTTCCGGGTCTTGCAGGTGGGCCAGCTTGTCCGGGGCGGCGGTGCGCAGCTCGCGCAGGGGAATCTCGCCGATCTCGGCCGGGCGCAGGTCGACGTAGATCGCCTCCCGGGCCACCGCCAGGTTGGCCCGCACGATGCGCGAGACCGTGTTGGCCGGGCGCGGCCCGGCATTGTCGAAACCGTAGGTGGCCGGGGTGGACTCCAGCAGGCGCTGGAAGTCGATGTCCGACTCGCAGAAGATCCGCGGGTTGCCCCAGTTCGGCCCGCGCTCGACGTTGCCATGGGCATCCTCCTGGAAGATCCCCTTGCCCAGGGCCCAGCGCAGGTACTCCGGAGCCGGCGCCAGGTCGTGGACTTCGCGCAGGGTCTGGTTGTCGTGGGCGCTGGTATCGAAGTAGGCCAGCATGCGATCGGTGCTCAGGTACACGTCCATGAAGAAGTTGGCGCCGGCCGCGGTCAGCAGCTCGGTGGCCATCTGCTGGCCTTCCAGGGTCACCTGGGAGTGCAGGGTGTAGCAGGGCGCCATGCCCATGGGCAGCCCCAGCAGCTTGCCCATGAACTGGTCCTGCAGGCAGGCGTAGGTCATCTCGAAGTTGTCGAGGTGGGTTTCCGGGCCGATGAAACCGGTGACGTTGTTGACCATGTACGGCCGGTAGCGCCGGGCCAGGCCGTAGCACAGCGCCTCGCAGGTGGTCATGTCGATGCCTTCGTGCTTGCCATAGGTCAGCTCGCTGCCCTGGCCGGTCTCGAAGTACATGAAGTTTTCCGCCACGTCCCTCAGCGGGCCACGCTCGGCCATGGCCTGCCAGGCCTGGTCGAGCAGTTGCACGGTGACGTCGAACTCGTCGGTCAGGGTGCGCTCGGTGCCCGCCAGGCTCTGGAACATGATTTCCACCGGCGCGCCCTGGTCCAGGCAGGCCAGTTGGGTCTTGATGTGCGACAGCACGCAGATCTGCGTGGGTGCCCCGGTTTCCCGGCGCAGCTTGTCCAGGTGGCACAGGGTGGCGCGGATGTTGTCCACGGTGTCGATGGCCGGGTTGAGGCCGATCAGCGCGTCGCCCGAACCCATGCTCAGCCCGGTGTACACCAGCAGGGTGATGCCGCTGAGGTTGTCGGTGGGGTGGTTGGGCTGCAAGCGCGACGACAGGGTGCCGGGCAGGCCCACCAGGGTCCGGGCCTTGGCGGCCGCACCGCTCTTGAGCTTCTTGGACAGCAGGATCAGCTCGTGCACGTCCAGCAGCTTGGCCAGGGCGGCGACCATCACCCCGGTCAGGCCCGTGCCGATGCGGCGGATCTGCGTGCCATGGCTACGCAACAGGCGGTCCTTGAGGGCGCCCAGGGTCAGCCCGGATATCTCGGCGAACACCTGGTGGTCGATGTCGTAGTTGACCTGCATGACGCTGTCGATACGGCCATGGCGGTCGGTCAGGGGATGCTCGAAGTAGTGGCCCAGGGTCAATTCCGAGAGCACCTTGCGGGCCGCTTCGCGAGTGATTTCGTCGGCCGCCGCCAGGCCGGCCACGCGGTCCCCGGCCTTGCTGATGTCGGCGGCGCCGAGTACCGCCTTGAGATTGGCGAAGCGGATTTCGCGATCCAGGACCCGGGTGCCGTAGCTGCGCTCTGCGGGCACCTCGGGCAGGCGGATGTGCTGGAGTTCGGTGAGTGGCATGGCAGGACTCTCCTTGGTTCGCATCGCCTCAGTGCACGCCGTAGAAGGCGACGGGCACGATGTGCTGATGGGGTTTTCCCAGGTTGATGAAGTGCGCCGAGCGCTCGCGTACCTCGTCGATGACGATCAGGTTGCAGGCACTGCGCCCCCAGTCCGTGGCGTAGTTGCCCAGGACCTTGCCGATGTTGCTTTCCAATAGCAGCACCAGTGGCCACTGCGGTGCCGGGGTCGCCGCTTGCAGGGCCTGGGCCAGGCGCGTGCCCAGTTGGCGGACCTGCTCCAACCGGGGAGCCTGGCCGCCATCGAGCAATTGCAGGCAGGCACCGTCGCGACTGCCCAGGGCCAGGCCCAGGGCGTCGCGCAGTTGGCGCTCGCTGGCGTCGATGGGCAGGCGCGCGACGATGGGCAGGTCCTTGAGCGGTAGCGCCTGTGGTCGTGGCAAGAACAGGGTGCTGCCGGAAATCTCGGTGTTGTGCAGGGTCAGGCCATAGACCGTGGCCCGCCCGCGGTTTTCCGGCAGCAGCCGGTTGGCATCCCCCACCAGCCGGGGCTGGCGAGCGATGGCCAGGGCCAGGTCGATGCCCAGGTCGCCATAGAAGGTGGTGCCGGGTAGCGTTTCGCCTTGCAGGTGGCGATAGAGCAACTCGCCGACGCCACCGGAAAACGTCAGCGCGGCACTGGCATGGCCTTGGGGTAAAAGCAGCGGCAACTGCTCGACCAGCCGGCCCAGCGGACTGGCGAAGAACGCCCGGTCGCCCTCGGCGATCGCCAGCAACGCTGCGATGTACCAGGCGAGGACGGCGTCCCGCTCCGGAGGCATGAGCTCCTGGCCGGGCTCCCTGGCGATGCCCAGGTGCTGGAGCAGGGCCCGGCCGTACGCCGAGATTTCCCTGAGCCGATAGCTGCCGGGTTCGAATTGCAGGTGCCGGGCCCCGATGAAATGGCAGCCACTGGCCAGGACGTTGCCATCCAGGCCCCAGGCGGCATTGCTGGTACCGCCGCCGATATCCAGGTTGAGCAGGGGCTGCTGGCGATGGAAGCGGCTCAGGGCCGAACAGCTGCCCATGAAGGCCAGCCAGGATTCCAGGCCGCCGTCGTCGGCCCGGGTCACCAGGACGTTGCCGAGCCGCTGTCCCACCTGTTGCGCCAGGGCCTGGGCATTGTGTCGCCGGGCAGCCAGGCCGGTGATGATCACCCCGCCGGCAAACAGCTGTTGCGGGCGGACTCCGGCCTGTTCCAGCCAGCCTTCGATCAAGTCGCCGATGGCCCCGGTGTCGATGATGTCGTCCTTGAACGGCGTGAACACCGGGTCGCCGCGAAACAGTACGCGGGGTTCATTGAGGGCCATGCGTCCGGTGACGCACTGGCTGCTGAGGCTGGCCTGGGCGATCAGCGCGCTGCTGGTGGTGGAGCCGAAGTCCAGCCCCAGCAGCAACACCGGTGCGCCGCCCGTGATGGCTGGCATGCAGGCGTTCCTTGTCGTGCCGGGCTCAGGCTGTGGCCTTTTGCCCGGGCCCTACTGGCGCTTCCTGCACGCTATCGCCCAGGTACTCGCCCTCGGCGATGATCCCGGCCGCACGGTCCTGGGCTTCCAGTTGCAGGGCCTTGGGCACCGACAGCCAGTAGGCCAGGCCCACGGCGACGAAACCGGCGCTGAGCTTGCCGATCAGCACCGGCAGGATGATGGTCGGCTGGAAGTTGGCGGTGAAGGACAAATGGTCGCCCAGCAGGAAGGCCGCGCAGACACCGAAGGCGATGTTGACCACCTTGTCCTTTGGCGGCATGTAGCGCACCAGGCGGAACATCGCCAGGATGTTGGCGATGGTGGCCAGCATGCCGGCGCTGCCCACGGCGCTCAGGCCGACCTTGCCGCCCAGGCTCTCCAGGGGCTTGCCCAGGTATTTGCGCAGCAGGTAGACCATGGGGAAGGCCCCGGCCAGCATGATGCCGATGTAGCCGGCGGTTTCCAGGGCGCGGGTCTGGTCCTCGGCGTCGGCGATGATCGGGTGGAAGCCCCAGTTGCCGAAGACCGTGGTGAACACGCCGGTGAAGTGCTGGACGATCGACGCCACCAGCACCAGCTTGATCACTGCGTCCAGGGTCCGGCCGAAGATGATGAAGCCCTTGATCATCAGGTCCGGCAGGAAACGCAGGCCCAGGGCCAGGGCCACGACGAAGATCAGGATCGGCAGCAGGTTGGCGAACAGGCCACCCACGGCCAGGGCCAGTTGGTAGCTGGCCTCGGAGTTGGTGCTGACCAGCTCACGGACCATCGGGTTGCTGAAGGCCAGGATCAGGCTGGCCACCATCACCCCGACCGGGATGGTCAGGATGCCGGACATGATCCCCAGGGCCATGTACTTGTGGTCGCGCTTGTCGAGCATCGCCAGGCCCATGGGGATCGAGAAGACGATGGTGGCGCCGCCCATGAAGCCGGTGATCAACGCCATCACCAGCGCTTCCTTGCTGGCCGCCAGGGCCGAGGCCAGGTGGTAGCCGCCCATGTCCGAGGCGATGATCATGGTCGCCGCCAAGGCCGGGTCGGCGCCCAGGGATTCGAAGAAGGGCCCGAAGACCGATTCGATCAATACGGTGAGATAGGGGATGGAAGCCATGATCCCCGCCGCCGGCACGAAGATGTAGCCCGTGGCGTGGATGCCTTCCATGAACTCCTTGCCCAGCCCGCGATCGCTGTCATAGATGGCAGCGAGGGCGCCGAGCACGGCGCAGAGCATGATGAGGTAGAGCACGTAGTTGCCGATCTGGTCCATTGCTTTGCTCCCTAGTCTTATTGTTTTTCAAGGCTCTTGTTCGAGCCCGGGGCTGTGCGCGCGAGGTCGTTGACTCAGAACTTCCGACAGCAGCGTCCCGTCCGGCAAGCCAGTGGCACCGGACCACGAAGGTATAGAGGTGCGGCAGGGCCGCGAAAAACCTCCCGGCGACCGTGGGGCCGCCGGGAGGGTCGATCAGAAGAAGCCCAGCGGATTGATGTCGTAGCTCACCAGCAGGTTCTTGGTCTGCTGGTAGTGGTCGAGCATCATCTTGTGGGTCTCGCGGCCCACGCCGGATTTCTTGTAGCCACCGAACGCGGCGTGCGCCGGGTACAGGTGGTAGCAGTTGGTCCACACGCGACCGGCCTTGATCCCACGGCCCATGCGGTAGGCGCGGTTGATGTCGCGGGTCCAGACCCCGGCCCCGAGGCCGAACTCGGTGTCGTTGGCGATCGCCAGGGCTTCGGCTTCGTCCTTGAAGGTGGTGATGCTCACCACTGGGCCGAAGATTTCTTCCTGGAATACGCGCATCTTGTTGGTGCCCTTGAGCAGGGTCGGCTGGATGTAGTAGCCGGTTGCCAGGTCGCCTTCGAGTTTCTCCACCTTGCCGCCGGTGAGCAGTTGCGCACCTTCGTTCTTGGCGATGTCCAGGTAGGACAGGATCTTGTCGAACTGCTGTTCGGAAGCCTGGGCGCCGACCATGGTGTCGGTGTCCAGCGGGTCGCCACGCTTGATCTGCTCGATCTTCTTCATCACCGCCTGCATGAATTCGTCGTAGATCGACTCCTGCACCAGGGCGCGGGATGGGCAGGTGCAGACCTCGCCCTGGTTGAAGAACGCCAGCACCAGGCCTTCGGCGGCCTTTTCGATGAACTTGGGCTCGGCCTGCATGATGTCTTCGAAGAAGATGTTCGGCGACTTGCCGCCCAGTTCCACGGTGGACGGGATGATGTTCTCGGCGGCGCATTTCATGATGTGCGAGCCCACCGGGGTCGAGCCGGTGAAGGCGATCTTGGCGATGCGCTTGCTGGTGGCCAGGGCCTCGCCGGCTTCGCGACCGAAACCTTGCACCACGTTGAGTACGCCTTTTGGCAGCAGGTCGCCGATCAGTTCCATGAGCACGGTGATGCCCAGCGGGGTCTGCTCGGCGGGCTTGAGCACCACGCAGTTGCCGGCGGCCAGGGCCGGGGCCAGTTTCCAGGCGGCCATCAGGATCGGGAAGTTCCACGGGATGATCTGGCCGACCACGCCCAGCGGTTCATGGATGTGGTAGGCCACGGTGTTGCCGTCGATCTCGGCGGCGCTGCCTTCCTGGGCCCGCAGGCAGCCAGCGAAGTAGCGGAAATGGTCGGCGGCCAGGGGGATGTCGGCGTTCAGGGTCTCGCGTACGGCCTTGCCGTTGTCCCAGGTTTCGGTGATGGCCAGCAGTTCGAGGTTCTGCTCGATGCGGTCGGCGATCTTCAGCAGGATCAGCGAACGGGCCTGGACCGAGGTCGCGCCCCAGGCATCGGCGGCGGCATGGGCGGCGTCCAGGGCTTTTTCGATGTCTTCGGCAGTGGAACGCGGGAATTCGGCGATCGGCTTGCCGTTCACCGGCGAGGTGTTGGTGAAGTACTGGCCTTTGATGGGCGCGACGAATTCGCCGTTGATGTAGTTGCCGTACTTGCTCTTGAACGAAACGATAGCGCCTTCAGTACCGGGGTGTGCGTAACGCATGGGGTATCTCCTGGCTTTTATGCTTATGGGGGAGGACGCGCTGTAGCGCATGGCAAGCGTAGAGCAAAGCCCGGGCCAGTGTGCCCCATGCCAGGTGAATCAAGGCCTTGTGACAGCAGGTCGCAGCCCCTGGGCCCGGACTGTGGCAAATCTGGCGCAGTATCGAGTGACATTTTGTAACCTTGATGGCACAACCTGTGACTTATGGGTCAAGCCGACGTTGCAATGCGGCCACGGCTGGAGGATGCTGATTCGCGTGTCGAATCCTGTCGGACCAATCCGCTGAATCCTCGGAGCTTTCGTCGGCGGGGAGCGATTCCCGGACTTCGGCGGCCACAGGATGGCGCCCGCGCGTGACAGCACAGCAGGAGAACAATAAGAAATGCACAGCAGCAATCATCTGACCCGCCATGCCCAGCAAGTGCTGACGGTCGCGCGGGGCAAGGCTCATCTGCAGGGACCTGGCAGCGATCCTTCCATTGCCCGTTCCTGGCTGCGCTGCCTGGAGGACTATCACCTCGACCCGGCCCTGGCCATGGCGCCGACGGTGCTCGAGCACGGTCGTTTGCTGGAGAGTCGCGAACGCCTGCGCGACGTGCTGCAGATCGCCGGCACCGAAATGGCCAACCTGCACCAACAGTTGTCCGGCGCCGGTCACGCGGTGCTGCTGACCGATGCCCGCGGGGTCATCCTCAACTGCATCACCGCTCCCAGCGAGCGCAAGATCTTCGAGCATGCCGGCCTGTGGCTCGGCGCCGACTGGAGCGAGGCCCGCGAGGGTACCAATGGCATCGGTACCTGCCTGGTCGAGCGCCAGTCGCTGACCATCCACCAGGACGAGCATTTCCGTGGCCGGCACACCGGCCTGACCTGCTCCGCCAGCCCGGTGTTCGACCCCCATGGCGAATTGCTGGCGGTACTGGACGTGTCTTCGGCCCGCCAGGATGTTTCCCGCCAGAGCCAGTTCCACACCATGGCCATGGTCAACCTCTCGGCGAAGATGATCGAGAGTTGTTACTTCCTGCGTTACTTCGAAAACCAATGGTTGCTGCGCTTTCATTTGCAGGCCGAGTCGGTGGGGCTGTTCAGCGAGGGGCTGCTGGCGTTCGACGGCGAAGGGCGGATTTGCGCGGTGAACCAGAGCGCCCTGAACCTGCTGGGGCATATTCGCGGTGGTCTGCTGGGCAAGCCCGTGGAGAGTTTTTTCGATTGTTCCCTGGACGAGCTGTTCGGTCGTGCCAGCCTCAATGCCAGCGCCAGCTGGCCATTGCGCACCCGGGATGGGCGGCGGTTGTTCGCCTTGTTGCGCGGTGTCCCGCAGCCCGTCACGCCACCCTTGTTGCGCGCGCCGCTGGAAGTGCTCCAGCCCCGCGCCCCGGGGATCTGCCTGGGGGACGCCGGCCTGCAGAACGATTTTCGCCGGGCTTCGCGGGTGTTCGAGCGTGATGTGCCGCTGCTGATCAATGGCGAGACCGGCTCCGGCAAGGAGGCGTTCGCCAAGGCCGTGCACCAGGGCAGCGTCCGGGCGGACAAGGCCTTTGTCGCCCTCAACTGCGCGGCGATCCCGGAAAGCCTGATCGAGAGCGAACTGTTCGGCTACCGCGGCGGCAGCTTCACCGGGGCGCGCAAGGAAGGCATGCGCGGCAAGCTGCAGCAGGCCGACGGCGGCACCCTGTTCCTGGACGAGATCGGCGACATGCCCCTGGCCTTGCAGACCCGCTTGCTGCGGGTCCTGGAGGATCGGCTGGTGGTGCCCATCGGCGGCGAGCCGCAACCGGTCAACGTGCGCATCATCAGTGCCACTCACCGCGACCTGCAGGAGCGGGTGCGCGATGGCAGCTTCCGCGAAGACTTGTACTACCGGCTCAATGGCCTGGAGATTGCCCTGCCGGCTTTGCGTGAGCGCAGCGACAAATCCCAACTGCTGGACTTTCTCCTGGCCGAGGAGGCGGGCACGCAGCCGGTGGGCCTGGACGAGGCTGCACGCCAGGCGCTGTTGGGCTATTCCTGGCCGGGCAACGTGCGGCAGCTGCGCAATGTGCTGCGGACCCTGGCGGCTTTGTGCGAAGACGGTCGGATCGGCATCGACGACTTGCCGGCGATGATTCGCCAGGGCAGCCGCCCGGCCCCGGCAAGCGAAGCGCTCGAGGCGCAGCCGGAGCGCCCCCTGGACGACGCCGAGCGCCAGGCGCTGCTGGCGGCCCTGGAGCAGCAGCGCTGGCACATGACCCATACCGCCGAGCAGTTGGGGGTCAGTCGCAACACCTTGTATCGCAAGCTGCGCAAGCACGGCATTTCGCGCTGAGCCCAGGCACGTCCATCGCCCGCCGTGGCCCAGGCCGCGGCGGCATCTCCCCGTCAGCTAAAGGGTGCGATTTGCAGCCCTCTAGGCTACCCTGCGCCGATGTTTTATGAGGTCGACTATGCACATCCATATTCTCGGTATCTGCGGCACTTTCATGGGGTCGATGGCGGTTCTGGCCAAAGAGCTCGGCCACCACGTCACCGGCTCCGACGCCAACGTCTATCCGCCGATGAGCACCCAGCTGCAAGCCCAGGGCATCGAGCTGACCCAGGGTTATGACCCGGCCCAGCTGGACCCGGCGCCGGACCTGGTGGTGATCGGCAACGCCATGTCCCGGGGCAACCCGGCGGTGGAATATGTGTTGAACAAGGGCTTGCCCTATGTGTCCGGCCCGCAATGGCTGGCGGACCATGTGCTGCAAGGGCGTTGGGTCCTGGCGGTGGCCGGTACCCATGGCAAGACCACCACCAGCAGCATGCTGGCCTGGGTGCTGGAGCATGCCGGGATGAGCCCGGGCTTTTTGATCGGCGGCGTGCCGCAGAACTTCGCGGTTTCGGCGCGCCTGGGCGGCACGCCGTTCTTCGTGATCGAGGCCGATGAGTACGACAGCGCTTTCTTCGACAAGCGCTCGAAATTCGTCCATTACCGTCCGCGCACCGCGATCCTCAACAACCTCGAATTCGACCATGCGGATATCTTCCCGGACCTGGCGGCCATCGAGCGGCAGTTCCACCATCTGGTGCGGACTATCCCCAGCGAAGGCCTGGTGATCCACCCCACCACCGAGCCCGCCTTGCAGCGAGTGATCGAGATGGGCTGCTGGACGCCGGTGCAGACCACCGGCGCCGGTGGCCAGTGGCAGGTCAAGCTGCTCAGTGAAGATGGCTCGGCCTTTGAAGTGCTGTTCGAGGGGGTGAGCCAGGGCGTAGTGGAGTGGCAACTGACGGGCCAACACAACGTCGCCAACGCCTTGGCGACCCTGGCCGCGGCCCGTCATGTGGGCGTGGTGCCGGCCATGGGCATCGCCGCGCTGAGTGCCTTCAAGAGTGTGAAGCGGCGCATGGAGAAAGTCGCCGAGGTGCAAGGGGTGAGCATCTACGATGACTTCGCCCACCACCCGACCGCCATCGCCACCACCCTGGACGGCCTGCGCAAGCGTGTCGGCGAGGCGCCGGTGATCGCCATCATCGAGCCGCGCTCCAACTCCATGAAGCTCGGTGCCCACCGTGACGGCCTGCCGGAAAGCGTCAACCAGGCCGACCAGGTGATCTGGTACGCGCCGCCCAACCTGGGCTGGGACCTGGCGGCCACCGCGGCCCAGTGCACGGTCCCGTCGATCGTCAGCGATTCGCTGGACGGCATCATCGAGCGAGTGAAGAGCCAGGCCAAGCCCGGGACCCAGGTGGTGATCATGAGCAACGGCGGCTTCGGCGGCCTGCACGGCAAGCTGGCCGAGGCGCTGCAATGAACAACGGCCCGGAACGCATCACCCTGGCCATGACCGGGGCGTCCGGCGCCCAATATGGCCTGCGCCTGCTCGACTGCCTGGTCCGCGAGGACCGGGAAGTGCATTTCCTGATCTCCAAGGCCGCGCAGTTGGTGATGGCCACCGAGACCGACGTGACCTTGCCGGCCAAGCCGCAATTGATGCAGGCCTTCCTCACCGAATACACAGGGGCGGCGGCGGGGCAGATCCGGGTCTACGGCAAGGAAGACTGGATGTCGCCGGTGGCCTCTGGCTCCGGCTCGCCCGCGGCGATGGTGGTGGTGCCTTGTTCTACAGGCACCTTGTCGGCGATTGCCACCGGGGCCTGCAACAACCTGATCGAACGGGCTGCGGACGTTACCCTCAAGGAGCGTCGGCAATTGATCCTGGTGCCGCGCGAGGCGCCGTACTCCAGTATTCACCTGGAGCACATGCTCAAGCTGTCGAACCTGGGCGTGACCATCCTGCCGGCGTCGCCGGGCTTCTATCACCAGCCGCAGACCATCGATGACCTGGTGGATTTCGTCGTGGCGCGGATTCTCAACCTGCTGAATATTCCCCAGGACATGCTGCCCCGCTGGGGCGAACATCACTTGAGCAGCGATGAGTAAAGCCCTGCTGCTGTTGCTGGCCGCCCTGCAGTTGGGCGGCTGCGCCACGGCCCGCACCCTGGACGCGGCGAAGCCCGGGGCGCCGGTGGTTTACGCCGGAACGCGCCTGGACCTGTATGCAATGCAGGGGGGATGCTGCCCGGTGGATCGCTTCGGCGCCCAGGCGCCCGGTTATCCGGGGCTGGACCTGCCGGCCAGCGCCTTGCTCGATACCCTGTTGCTGCCGTTGTCGGCACTGACGGCGCTGGGGGTGGGGTTTCGTGCCACGGGCGGTTTGTAGCGCGAGGTCATTTACCCAGTTTTCGCAGTTCGTCGGACTCCACGACCCGGGTGCCGCTTTGTTCTTCCAGGGCTAGGCGCCACATGGCCCGGGCCAGCTGGCAGGCCTCGATGCCGTGGTACTTGCCGGGGATCAGTCGCGACAGCGGACCGGCCAGTTGTTCGCCCAGGCGTGGTTCGACCCGGTCTCCGAGCAATAGGGAAGGTCGGCAGATGGTCAGTTGTGGCCAGCCCTGGCGCTTGAGGGCTTCTTCCATCTCGCCCTTGACCCGGTTGTAGAAGATCGATGACTTGGGATCGGCGCCCAGGGCGCTGACCACGACCAGGTGCCGTGCGCCCATTTCCAGGGCGCGCTCGCCAAACGCCAGCACCAGGTCCAGGTCGACGGCGCGGAAGGCCGCCTCGGAACCGGCGCGCTTGATGGTGGTGCCCAGGCAGCAAAAAGCGATCTCCACCTTGCCGACCAGTTGCGGCAGGAGTTCGGGAAGCTCGCCCACCGGGTTTTCCAGGCGTGGGTGCATGCTCAGTGGACGCCTGCTGGGGGCCAGGACACGGGTGATGGTGGGTTCGCTGAGCAGGCGATCGAGCAGTTGTTCCCCGGTCAGGCCAGAAGCGCCGGCCAGCAGAATGCGCTGAGGCGTCAAGTACATATTCATTTCCCCTAGATACTGGTTTCAGCTTAGTTGCTCTGTGCTTCCTTGCTGCTGATAGAGACACTTTGCAGCGCCTTTCGTGCTTGCTGCTTGCGCAGTTGTTGCCAGTGGGCGAGAACTCCCTTGGGGGCCCAGATCTGTGGTTCGGAGGGATCGAAGTTCTCGGCCTGCTCACGTTCGGCCACGGTTGCCTTGGCCAGCAGGAAGGCGTGCTCCAGATCGTCGGTCTGGTTCAGGGCCTGGGCGAACAGCGCATCGCCGAAGTAGGTGAAGTCGGCTTCCTCGGAACAGCCGAAGGACACCCGGTCGGCCCGGGAGGCGGTCATGACCAGGGTTCGTTCATCCTTGAGGGCCGGAATGAAGCCACCGGAATAGCAAGCCGAGATGACGACGATCTTGTCGCGATTCTTCAACGGTGCCAGGGCGTTGGCCAGTTCGTCGGCAGGCAGGTCCGCCAGCTCCAGGCGTGGTTGGTCCAGGACCAGTTCATGTTCGCTGGTGCCATGGCTGGTGAGGTAGATGAACACCAGGTCCTCGGGGCCGCTGCGTTCGGCCAGGGTCCGGGCGGCGCGGCGCAGGTTTTCCCGGGTAGCCATGGGGCGGGTCATCATCTGGTCGCGGTGGTTGACCAGGCGAACCTGGCCCAGGGCACCGAAGCGGCTGGCAAGCATGTTGCTGACGTAGTCGGCCTCGCGCAGGAATACGCTTTGCTTGCCGTCGCCGGCGAGCGTCAGGCTGTAGAGCTCGATAGCCGGGGTGGAGGCGGGCACGGCATCGAGGGCCTCCTGGAGCAAGTGGCCCTGGGCCAGCAGGGCGCCTTCAAGCGGGTCGGGGAGCAGCTTGCCCTCGGCGTCGCGAACTCGCAGGCCGTTGTTCCAGGTCCCGCTTTGCACGCTGCCGTCCCGCAGTACCAGTACCCCGCGGCCCTGGTAGTTGTCGCTGTCGAAGCCACCGATGTAGAAGCTGCCGTCGGTGAGGTTCAGGCGACCTTCGCCGCTGAAACGCCAATCGCTGAAGGTGCCGATGTAATGGCTGCCATCGGCGCCGATCAGCTCGCCCTTGCCACCCAGGGCGCCCTCCTTGAACTGGCCGATCCAGACATCGCCATCGGAGTTTTCGTAGCGTCCCTTGCCGTTGAGCTGATTGTGCTTGAAGCCGCCGACGTAGATATCGCCCTCGGCGCTGTTGAAGGTGCCATTGCCCTCCAGTTGGCCATCGACGAAGTGGCCGCTGAACTGGTTGCCGCTGGAGTCGCTGCGCTGGCCCTCGCCATTGGGCTTGCCCTTGGCGAACTGCCCCTGGTATTGGCTGCCGTCCTCGAGCTCCAGGCGGCCCAGGCCCGAGTACAGGTCGGCCTTGAACTCGCCCCGGTAGGTCATGCCGTCTTCCTTGAGGGTGCCTTCGCCATCCCGGCGCCCCAGCTTGAAGCCGCCGCTGTAGCTGCTGTCCTTGGTGGTCAGGGTGCCCTGGCCATGGAACAGCCCCTGTTGGAACTGGCCCCGATAGACCTCGCCATTGCTGCCGTGCCATTCACCCTGGCCGTGCCATTGGCCCTTGTCGAACTGGCCGGCGTACCAGCTGCCGTTGGGATAGTCGATGCGCCCCTGGCCCTGCAGCAGGCCATCCACCAGGTCGCCCCGGTAGCGACCGCCATCCGGTAGGCGGGCATCGGGCGGCAACAGCGATTCGCCGTCACCGCAAGCGCTGAGCAGGAGGATCATGACCAGGGGGACAAGTGGGCGCATAACGGGTTCCGGATGATTAGGGGTCCGAGTATGCCGTAGCGGTGTGCCTTGTATATAGAGAGACCGAGCGAAACAGCGTGAGCTGTTTCGCATCGAGGGGTATCAGACGAAGCAGAGCGACAGGGGCTCGGCGATGTAGGCGGGTTTTTCCTGGCCGTCGATCTCCAGGGTGGCGGTGACCTTGAGCAACCATTGGCCGGGTTTTTTCTCGGTGACGTCGGTCAGGTCGACCTTGAGCCGCACCTGGGAGCCGACCGCCACCGGCTGGATGAAACGCACGCTGTCCAGGCCGTAGTTGACCGCCATCTTCAGGCCCTTGGGCAGCACCAGGATGTCTTCCATCAGCTTGGGGATCAGCGACAGGGTCAGGAAGCCATGGGCGATGGTACCGCCGAACGGGGTTTGTGCGGCCTTGACCGGGTCCACATGGATGAACTGGAAGTCACCGGTGGCCTCGGCAAACAGGTTGATACGCTCCTGGTCGATGGTGAGCCATGCGGAACGTCCCAGTTCCTTCCCAACATAGTCCTTGAGCTCTGCAGCAGGAACATAGGGCATTGACACTCTCCTTGGTTTCAACAGTTTTAGTGATCGATAGGGTGTGTTTCGATCCAGAATCTCCACTGTAGATCATCATGGCGATCCGGCCCGGGTAAACGTCCATGCTTTTGGCGAATGCCGGTTCATAGCGCCTGCGTGCTTATAATGCGCCACAGGATCTGGCTGGAGAGGCAGTATGTTGCTACGGGGTTTGACATGGCTGGTGCTGTTCCAACTGCTCGGGACAGCGCTCAATCACTTGCTGCTGCCCGTGCTTCCCGGCCCGATCATCGGCCTGTTGCTGCTCCTGGTATTCCTGGTCGTTCGTGGTGAGGTGGGCGAGCCGTTGAGTCAGGCCGCCGGCAGCCTGCTGCGCTACCTGCCGCTGCTGCTGGTGCCGCCCGCCGTTGGGGTGATGGTCTATGCCCGGGATATCGCCGCGGACTTCTGGGCCATCGCCGGGGCGTTGGTGCTGTCGCTGGTGCTGTCCATGGCCTTCGCCGGTGTGCTGATGCAGCGCCTGGTCAAGCGCCAGGCGCGCCGGGAGGAAGGCCAATGACCTTCGATTGGCAGGGGGCCTGGGCGGCGGTGATCCACCATCCGCTGTTCGGCATCGGCATCACCCTGGGGGCCTATCAACTGGTGCTGGCGGCCTTCGAGAAGACCCGCTGGATATTCCTGCAACCGGTGCTGGTATCGATGCTGCTGGTGATCGGAGTATTGCTCGGTTGTGGCTTGAGCTACACCGAGTATCGCAAGAGCACCGAGATCCTGAGCATCCTGCTGGGGCCGGCCACCGTGGCCCTGGCGGTGCCGCTGTATCTCAACCTGCGGCGCATCCGCCAGTTGTTCTGGCCGATCTTTACTACGCTGGTGTTGGGCGGGGTCCTGGCCACCGGCCTGGGACTGTTGCTGGGCTGGTGGTTCGGGGCCGAGCACATGATCCTCATGACCATGGCGCCCAAGTCGGTGACATCACCGATCGCCATGCTGGTGGCCGAGCAGATCGGCGGGGTGGCGGCGCTGGCGGCGGTATTCGTGCTGATCACCGGGGTGCTGGGGGCGATCTTCGGCCCGGCGCTGCTGGATCGTCTGGGAGTCAGGGCGCCCGAGGCGCGAGGCATGGCCCTGGGCATGACGGCCCATGCGGTGGGCACTTCGGTGGCCTTGCAGGAAAGCGAGGAATGTGGCGCCTTCGCGGCGCTGGCGATGAGTCTGATGGGCGTGGCCACGGCGGTCTTGCTGCCGCTGGCGGTGTCGTTGCTGGTTTGAGGATGGTGGCATGAGTCTGGCGTTGTTCCCCCTGAATACCGTGTTGTTTCCCGAGTGCATCCTCGACCTGCAGATTTTCGAGGCGCGCTACCTGGACATGATCGGTCGCTGTATGAAGCAGGGCAGCGGCTTCGGTGTGGTGTGCATCCTGGAGGGCGAGGAGACCGGCCTGGCGCCCCAGGGTTACGCCCAGGTGGGGTGCGAGGCGCTGATCACCGACTTCCACCAGCAGGACAACGGCCTGCTGGGTATCCGGGTCAAGGGCGGGCGGCGTTTCCGCGTGCTGGACAGCGAGGTGCAGAAGGACCAGCTGACGGTGGCCCGGGTGCAATGGCTGGAGGAGGCGACGGAGCAGCCGCTGCGGGACGACGATGCCGACCTGGTAGCGCTGCTCAAGGCGCTGGCCGAGCATCCCATGGTGGAAGCCCTGGACATGGGCGCCGAGGCAGCCGGGCAGCGGTCCCTGGCCAACCAGTTGGCCTATCTGTTGCCCTTTTCCGAACTGGACAAGATCGACCTGCTGCAACTGGACGATCCGCAGCAGCGTCTGGACGCCATCCAGCAGTTGCTGGACGAACTGCAGGGCGAACTCTTCGCCTGAGTCACCGCGCCGCCCGCCTCAATAGGCGTAGCGCAGCAACGCCTGTGGCAGGTGCCGCATCGACATGAAGGCACACAGCAGGACCATCACCGGCAGCACCAACCACCAGGCCTTGGCCGGCATCGGCTTGAGCGGGACCTGCCACTGGCACAGGGTCAGGCTCGCGGCACAGACGCAGGTCGCCAACATGGCCCCGGCGAGAATGTCGGTAGGCCAGTGGGCCCCCAGGTAGACCCGCGACATCGCGATCGACAACGCCGGCAGGCTACCCAGCAGCAGCCAGGTCAGGCGCATCCGCGGCGGTTGGCCACGCCCGGCCAGTACGGCCAGGGTCAGGAACAGCGCGAAGGATCCGGAGGCATGCCCGCTGGGCATGCTGAAGCTGGTCAGCGGCTCGGCCAGCACCTCGGGGCGCACTCGGGCGAAGAACCATTTGCTGGCGGTGTTGGCCAGTGCGGTGCACAGCAGCGTGGCACCGGCGAATATCGCCTGGCGCCACTGGCGCAGTAGCACCAGCAGCAGGGTCAGGGTCGCGCTGATGATGAACATGGCGCGGAACTCGCCGATCTGGGTGACCATCACCATGACCTTGTCCAGCATCGGGTCACGATGCTCCTGCACCAGGGCGATCAGCCCCTGGTCGAACTGGGCCAGGTAGGGATAGCCGATGAACAGCCCGACCAGCAAGGCCAGGCCCAGGCCGGACATCAGCAGTGTTGCCCGGCGATGGCGGCGCAGGCTGCTGTTGACGCTCAGCCCGATCAGCACCGCAAGGCTGCCGATAACCATTCCGGCCTGGGGCCAGAAGCCCTCGGGCAGCGGCAGGCGAATGGCCGCGCCAGTGGCCCAGCCCGGCAACAGGTAGGCCACCGACCAACCCGCCGCGGCCAGCAGGCTGACGGCGAAGAAACGCGGGAACGGCATGTCGAACATGCCCGCCACCATCGGCAGCATCGGCCGTAGCGGGCCGATGAAGCGCCCGACCAGCAGGCTGGCGATGCCGTAGCGTTGGAAATAGGCCTCGGCGCCGTTGATCCATTCAGGATGCTGGCGCAAGCCCGGCAGGCGCCGGATGCTCTGGTGGAAGCGCCGCCCCAGGAGGTAGGAGGTGACATCGCCAAGGACCCCGGCGGTGAAGCCCAGCACTAAGGCCTCGCCCAGCGACAGGGCACCGTTGCCGGCCAGTACGGCAATGGCGAACAGCAGCACCGTACCGGGGACGATCAGGCCGGCGATGGCCAGGCATTCCACGAAGGCGACGATGAATACCGCAGCGGCCAGCCACTGCGGGTTGGTGCTCAGCCAGGCGGTCACGCTGTCGAGCCATGGGCCCATAGGTTCAACTCCATTTCTGTGTCAGGCAGGGCCGGTGGGTCAGCCCTGGATGAGGTAGTCGCGACCTTCGACCTGGCCCCGGCGTAGCGGGTTTCGCGTGCAGCAGGGAGCGTAGGCGGCATCGACGAAGCGATACATCAGGTGTTCGTCGCGCCCATGGGGAATGCCCAGGCGGGTGGTCTGGATGATCGTGGGCACGGTGTTGCCGACGTCTTCGACGAAGAGGATTTCGTGATCGAAGCGTTTCGCGTCCCAGACCGGGACTTTCAGGCCCAGGGCCTTGCATAGCAGGGTCTGGCCGGCGCAGAGCTTTTGCGCGGGGCGGGGCTGGCCGCTGGCATCCGGGTTGTTCAGTTGCATCCGTTGCAGGCTGGCAGGGCCTGAAACCTCGTCGATCCAGGGATAGGCGGACTTGATCAGCACCGCGTTACCGGGGCCCTGGGCGCTGAAGTTCAGCGAGTCGCCGCCCCGGGCGTAATACATATAGATGTGGCCACCATCCAGAAACAACGCCTTACGTTTTTCCGTGAAGCCGAGGGAGGCATGGCTGCCTTTTTCCTCGCAGTAATAGGCTTCAGTCTCGATAATGCGCGCGGACAGCCACAGGTCCCCGACTTTGTGGCGGATCACCTTGCCCAGCAGTTCACGGGCCAGGAGCTGAGCATCACGGTCGAAAAAGCTGTCAGGCAGGGCTTTGGGCAGTTTCGCAGAGGTCAGGATGGACATGATGGTGAGGGGTAATGGCCAGGAAAGTGCCGGAATGATAACAACTTCAGGCTTAATTCAGGCTGAACCAGCAGTATTTCGACCATCCGCCCGTGACCGCTGTCCGTGGGCCGGCGCGACAGCTATAATCAGCGGCTTTCCTCTTTGCCAAGACCACACCAGACCATGACTGAGTCCGTTCTTGACTACATGACCCGCTTGGGTCGCGCTGCCCGCCAGGCTTCCCGGGTCATCGCCCGCGCCACCACCGTGCAGAAGAACCGCGCGCTGCTGGCGGCTGCCGATGCGCTGGACGCCGCACGACCGGAACTGACCGCGGCCAACGAGCAGGACCTGGCCAGCGGCCGGGCCAATGGTCTGGAACCAGCCCTGCTGGATCGCCTGGCACTGACCCCCGCCCGTATCGACGAGATGATCGAAGGCCTGCGCCAGGTGGCCAAGCTGCCTGACCCCATCGGGGAAATCCGCGATATGCGCTACCTGCCCTCGGGTATCCAGGTGGGCAAGATGCGGGTGCCCCTGGGCGTGATCGGCATCATCTACGAGTCGCGTCCCAACGTGACCATCGATGCCGCCGCCCTGTGCCTCAAGTCCGGCAACGCCACCATCCTGCGTGGTGGTTCCGAGGCCATTCACTCCAATCGCGCCATCGCCGCTTGTATCCAGCAAGGGTTGGCGGCAGCCGACCTGCCGGCCCACGTGGTGCAGGTGGTGGAGACCACCGACCGCGCCGCAGTGGGCGCGCTGATCACCATGCCCGAGTTCGTCGACGTGATCGTGCCCCGGGGCGGCAAGAGCCTGATCGAGCGGGTCAGCCGTGATGCCCGGGTGCCGGTGATCAAGCATCTGGATGGCGTTTGCCATGTGTTCATCGATGCCGCGGCGGACCTGGACAAGGCCATCCGCATCGCCGACAACGCCAAGACCCAGCGCTATGCCCCGTGCAACACCATGGAAACCTTGCTGGTCCATGCCGGTATCGCCGGGCGCGTACTGCCGCCGCTGGCCGCGATCTATCGCGACAAGGGTGTCGAGCTGCGGGGCTGCGAGCAGACCCGGGCGATCCTCGGGGCCGATGTGCTGGAAGCCAGCGAAGAAGACTGGCGTACCGAGTACACCGCGCCGATCCTCTCGATCCGCGTGGTGGACGGCCTGGAGCAGGCCATCGAACACATCAATACCTACGGTTCGCACCATACCGACTCCATCGTCACCGAGAACTTCAGTGACGCCCGGCGCTTCCTCAACGAAGTGGATTCCAGCTCGGTCATGGTCAATGCCTCGACGCGTTTCGCCGACGGTTTCGAATACGGCCTGGGCGCGGAGATCGGCATTTCCACCGACAAGCTGCACGCCCGGGGGCCGGTGGGCCTGGAAGGCCTGACCAGCGAGAAGTACGTGGTCTTCGGCGACGGTCACGTGCGTACTTGATGGGCAAACGTATCGGCCTGCTGGGTGGCACTTTCGATCCGGTGCATATCGGCCACCTGCGTGGCGCACTGGAAGTGGCCGAATCCATGCGACTCGACGAGCTGCGCCTGACACCCAGTGCCAGGCCGCCTCATCGGGATACACCGCAGGTGTCGGCGCTCGATCGTCTGGCGATGGTCGAGCGGGCGGTGGCGGGCGTCTCACCCCTGGTGGTGGACGACCGTGAGCTGAAACGGGACAAACCGTCCTACACCATAGACACCCTGGAGCAGATGCGCGCCGAACTGGCCGCGGACGACCAGTTGTTCCTGTTGTTGGGCTGGGATGCTTTTTGCGGCCTGCCCACCTGGCATCGCTGGGAAGAGCTGCTCCTGCACTGCCACATCCTGGTGCTGCAACGCCCGGATGCCGACAGTGAGCCGCCGGATGCCCTGCGCAACCTGCTGGCGGCCCGCTCGGTGAGCGACCCGCTGGCCCTGCAAGGGCCGGGGGGACACATTGCATTCGTCTGGCAGACGCCGCTCGCGGTGTCTGCCACCCAGATCCGTCAACTGCTGGCCAGCGGTAAGTCGGTACGTTTCCTGGTGCCTGACGCGGTCCTGGCCTATATCGATGCTCACGGACTGTACCGTGTGCCGAACTGAAGGAAGGCTGCCGGCCCATGCCGTGCGGCGTTCCATACATACGAGCTGAACGAGTTTTATATGACTAACCAAGTAATGAAAGGCGAAGATCTGGTCAAGGTGGCTGTCGCCGCGCTGGAAGATGTCAAGGCCCAGGACATCCTGGTGATCGATGTGCGCGACAAGCAGAGCATCACCGACTACATGGTGATCGCCACCGGTACCTCCAACCGCCAGATCGGCGCGATGCTGGAAAAGGTCCGCGAGATGGTCAAGGCCCAGGGCGTGCGCCCGCTGGGTGAAGAAGGCAAGGGCGACAGCGACTGGGTGCTGCTGGACCTGGACGACGTGATCGTCCACATGATGACCGCCTCGGCCCGCCAGTTCTACGACCTGGAGCGCCTGTGGCAGGGCGCCGAGCAGAGCCGTGCGGCCGATGGCAAGCACCACAGCCCGGAAAACACCCACGAGCACTTCGCCAAGCTCAACAAAGACCAGCAATAAGGGACGGCTGTGCGCCTGCGTCTGATCGCTGTCGGTTCACGCATGCCCAAGTGGGTGGAAGAGGGTTGGCATGAGTATGCCAAGCGTCTGCCATCCGAGCTGGCGCTGGAACTGGTGGAAATACCGCTCAATACCCGGGGCAAGAATGCCGATGTGGCTCGCTTCATCCGTCAGGAAGGCGAGGCCATGCTGGCCAAGGTCGGGCATAACGAACGCGTCGTCACTCTCGAGGTGCATGGCAAGCCCTGGAGCACCGAGCAGTTGGCGGTGGAGCTGGATCGTTGGCGCCTCGACTCGCGTACCGTGAACTTCATGGTCGGCGGCCCGGAAGGGCTGGCGCCGGAAGTTTGTGCGCGGGCGGACCAGCGCTGGTCGCTGTCGCCACTGACCTTGCCGCACCCGCTGGTACGGATCCTCATCGGCGAACAGCTGTATCGTGCCTGGACCGTGCTGTCCGGCCACCCTTACCACAAGTAGCCCGCGCCTCCCATGCCCCAGCCGATCCGTATCAAGGACCATGAAAAAGACGCCCGCCTGGTGCGTAACCGGGTGGTGTTCGGTGCCATCCTGGTGGTCAGCCTGATCGGCGTGCTGATCGCCCGGCTGTATTACCTGCAGGTGATCCAGTACGAGATCCACTCCACAAAATCGGAGAGCAACCGGGTTCACATGCTGTCCATTCCTCCGAGCCGGGGTCTGATCTATGACCGCAACGGCGTGGTGGTGGCCGATAACCGGCCCAGCTTCAGCCTGAGCATGACCCGTGAGCGTTCCGGCGACTGGCGACAGGTCCTGGATGTGATAGTCGAGGTACTGGAGCTGACGCCGGAGGACCGGGTGCTGTTCGAGAAACGGGTCAAGCAGGGGCGGCGAGCGTTCGAGCCGGTGCCGATCCTGTTCGAGTTGACGGAAGAACAGATCGCCCGTATCGCGGTGAACCAGTTCCGCCTGCCTGGCGTGGAAGTGGTGGCCCAGTTGGTCCGGCATTATCCCCAGGGGGCACACTTTGCCCATTCCGTGGGGTATGTAGGGCGGATCAACGAAAAAGAACAGAAAACCTTGGACTCGGTGAACTACAGCGGTACGCACCATATCGGCAAGACCGGCATCGAACGTTTCTACGAGGCGGAGTTGCACGGCCAGGTGGGCTACGAGGAAGTCGAGTCCAATGCCCGTGGGCGCGTGCTGCGGGTACTCAAGCGCACCGACCCGATTCCCGGCAAGGACATTGTCCTGAGCCTGGATATCAAGCTGCAGGAGGCGGCGGAAGCGGCCCTGGGGGGGCGGCGCGGTGCAGTGGTGGCCCTGGACCCCAATACCGGCGAAGTGTTGGCAATGGTCAGCCAGCCGAGCTTCGATCCCAACCTGTTCGTCACCGGGATCAGCTTCAAGGCCTATGCCGAACTGCGTGACTCCATCGACCGGCCGCTGTTCAACCGAGTGCTGCGTGGGCTGTATCCACCGGGGTCGACCATCAAGCCGGCGGTAGCCATTGCCGGGCTCGACGCGGGAGTGGTGACGGCCACGAGCCGGGTCTACGACCCTGGCTATTACCAGTTGCCCAACTATGACCACAAATACCGGAACTGGAACCGCACCGGCGACGGTTTCGTCGACCTGGACACGGCGATCATGCGGTCCAACGATACCTATTTCTATGATCTGGCCCATAAGCTGGGGATCGACCGGCTCTCGGCCTACATGGGCAAGTTCGGCATCGGCCAGAAGGTGTCCCTGGATATGTTCGAGGAGTCGCCAGGGCTGATGCCGACCCGTGAGTGGAAGCGTGCGACCCGACGGCAGGCCTGGTTCCCGGGAGAAACCCTGATTCTCGGGATCGGCCAGGGCTATATGCAGTCGACTCCCTTGCAGTTGGCCCAGGCCACGGCCCTGGTGGCCAGCAAAGGGCGCTGGAATCGACCGCACCTGGCCAAGAGCATAGAGGGCGAGCGGCCGGTGGACCACAATCCGATGCCGGACATCGTCCTGCGCGATCCGGCCGACTGGATGCGGGTCAACCACGGTATGCAGCAGGTCATGCATGGCGCCCGGGGTACCGCGCGCAAGGCGGCGGTCGGCTCGCCCTATCGTATCGCCGGCAAGAGTGGTACCGCCCAAGTGGTGGCGATCAAGCAGGGTGAAAAATACGACCGCTCCAAGGTCCAGGAACGGCATCGCGACCACGCCTTGTTCGTTGGTTTCGCCCCGGCCGAGAACCCCAAGATCGTGGTGTCGGTGATGGTGGAGAACGGTGAGTCGGGCTCCGGTGTCGCGGCTCCTGTAGTGCGCCAGGTCATGGATGCCTGGCTCCTGGGCCCGGATGGCCAGCTCAAGCCAGAGTTCGCCAGCCCTACCAGTACGGAGGCTACGGCCCGTGAAGAGTAATTTCGACCGCATTCTTTCCAGCGAGGACGTGATGCGGCGTCGGGCGACGCTGTTGCAGCGCCTGCATATCGATGGTCCCTTGCTGATCCTGCTGCTGACGCTGGCGGCCGGCAGCCTGTTCGTCCTGTATTCGGCCAGTGGCAAGAGCTGGGATCTATTGGCCAAGCAGGCCACTTCGT
The DNA here is from genome assembly GCF_046230915.1 of Pseudomonas sp. KCJK8993. NCBI lineage: Bacteria > Pseudomonadati > Pseudomonadota > Gammaproteobacteria > Pseudomonadales > Pseudomonadaceae > Pseudomonas > Pseudomonas sp. KCJK8993. The sequence continues at coordinate 27,902 of NZ_JBJJLO010000011.1, read as the reverse complement.
TCGGCATCGGCCTGGTGTCGATGATCGTCATCGCCCAGTTCGAGCCACGCTTCATGGCCCGCTGGGTGCCGCTTGGCTATGTGTTCGGCGTGGTATTGCTGGTGGTGGTGGACGTGATGGGCCACAACGCCATGGGCGCGACCCGCTGGATCAACGTTCCCGGGGTGATCCGCTTCCAGCCCTCGGAGTTCATGAAGATCATCATGCCGGCGACCATTGCCTGGTATCTGTCCAAGCGCACCTTGCCGCCGCACCTCAAGCATGTGGGCATCAGCCTGGTACTGATCGGTATTCCATTCATGCTGATCGTGCGCCAGCCAGACCTGGGCACGGCGCTGCTGATCCTGGCCGGCGGCACCTTCGTGCTGTTCATGGGCGGGTTGCGCTGGCGCTGGATCATCAGCGTGCTGGCGGCCGCGGTGCCGGTGGCGGTGGCCATGTGGATGTTCATCATGCACGACTATCAGAAGCAGCGGATCCTGACGTTCCTCGATCCGGAAAGCGACCCCTTGGGGACCGGCTGGAACATCATCCAGTCCAAGGCCGCCATCGGCTCCGGCGGGGTGTTCGGCAAGGGCTGGCTGCTGGGTACCCAGTCGCACCTGGACTTTTTGCCGGAGAGCCACACCGACTTCATCATCGCGGTCATGGGCGAGGAGTTCGGCCTGGTGGGCATCTGCGCGTTGCTGCTGATCTACCTCTTGTTGATCGGGCGCGGACTGGTAATCACGGCCCAGGCCCAGACGCTGTTCGGCAAGTTGCTGGCAGGCAGCCTGACCATGACGTTTTTTGTTTACGTTTTCGTCAACATCGGTATGGTCAGTGGCTTGTTGCCGGTGGTGGGGGTGCCGTTGCCCTTCATCAGCTACGGAGGAACTTCGCTGGTGACGCTACTGTCAGCGTTTGGGGTTTTGATGTCGATCCATACCCATCGCAAGTGGATCGCGCAGGTTTGAATAAGGTGAACAACTCAATGCAAGTAATGCGTGGCTGGGCCGCTCGGTACGCACCATGGGTCGGCCTGGCAAGCATCCTGGGGGCCATCGAGCCTGCTTCGGCTGGTGCCTACGAAGGCTCGCCCCAGGTCGCCGAATTCGTCGGGGAAATGACCCGGGACTACGGTTTCGCCGGAGAACAGCTGATGGGCGTGTTCCGCGAGGCCGAGCGCAAGCAGGCGATCCTCGATGCCATTTCGCGGCCTGCCGAGCGGGTCAAGCAATGGAAGGAATACCGCCCGATGTTCATCACCGATGCGCGCATCGCTCGTGGCGTGGACTTCTGGCGCCAGCACGAGGCAGTCCTGGCCCGTGCCGAGCAGGAATATGGGGTTCCGGCCCAGGTCATCGTGTCGATCATCGGCGTCGAAACCTTTTTTGGCCGTAATACCGGCAATTACCGGGTGATCGACGCGCTTTCCACCTTGGGCTTCGATTATCCGCCACGTGCCGAATTCTTCCTCAAGGAGTTGCGCGAGTTCCTGCTGCTGGCCCGTGAAGAGCAGCTCGATCCCCTGAGCCTCAAGGGTTCCTACGCCGGAGCCATGGGGTTGCCGCAGTTCATGCCCAGCAGCTTTCGCGCCTACGCCGTGGACTTCGACGGGGATGGGCATATCAATATCTGGACCAATCCGGACGATGCCATCGGCAGCGTGGCCAGTTACTTCAAGCGTCATGGCTGGGTAGCCGGCGAACCGGTGGTCAGCCGCGCCGATGTGCGCGGGGATCGCGTGGACGAGGGACTGACCAGCGGCATCGAGCCGACCAAGACCGTCGGGGAGTTGCGAGCCCTGGGCTGGTCGAGTCATGATGCGCTGCGCGACGATATGCCGGTTACCGCTTTCCGCCTGGAGGGTGATAACGGTCCGGAATACTGGATGGGGCTGAAGAACTTCTACGCGATCACTCGTTATAACCGCAGCGTGATGTATGCCATGGCCGTACATCAGCTGTCTGAACAGCTGGTCCAAGCACGGGGCGTCAAGTAATGCTGGCAATGCCAATCCGCAAACCCCTGAAGCTGTTGGCTTTTGCCGCGTTGGCGCTGTCGCTGGCCAGTTGCTCGACGAGCCGTGCGCCGCAGCCCAAATCCTCCAATACCGTGCGTTCGATGCCTGGCCTGGATGTCAATCGGGCCCACAAGGATGGCGCGCCTTGGTGGGATGTCGACGTATCGCGCATTCCCGATGCGACGCCGACCCTGCATACCGGCCCATACAAGGCCAATCCCTATACGGTGCTGGGCAAGACCTACTTTCCCATCCAGGAATCCAGGAACTACGTGGCTTCGGGCACGGCTTCCTGGTACGGCACCAAGTTCCACGGCCAGAACACCGCCAATGGCGAGGTCTATGATCTGTATGGCATGAGTGCCGCACACAAGACCCTGCCGTTGCCCAGCTATGTGCGGGTGACCAACCTGGACAACAACCGCAGCGTGATCCTGCGGGTCAACGATCGTGGTCCGTTCTATTCCGACCGGATCATCGACTTGTCCTATGCTGCGGCGAAGAAACTCGGTTATGCCGAGACCGGTACCGCCCGGGTCAAGGTCGAGGGCATCGACCCGCAGCAATGGTGGGCCCAGCGTGGCCGTCCGGCGCCTTTGATGCTCAATGAGCCACAAGTGGCGCAGAATAGCGCGCCGGTGGTCACCAGCTCGGCCGGTACCGTCGAACAGTGGACGCCTCCGCCGCAGCAGCACGCGGCCGCCGTGGTCCCGGTGCAGGTCAAGAGCATCGCAGCCTCCGGCCAGTACCTGCAGGTGGGCGCCTTCGCCAACCCGGATGCTGCCGAACTGTTGAGGTCGAAACTGAGCTCGATGGTGAGCGCTCCGGTGTTCATCAGTTCCATCGTACGCAATCAGCAAACGCTGCATCGGGTACGCCTTGGGCCGTTCGGTTCGCCGGACGAAACCCAGCAAGCGCAGAACAGCGTGCGCCTGGCCAACCTGGGCCAGGCGAGCGTGGTCACTGCGGAATAGCGACATCGAGATTGAGGGTCCGCTTGCGACACTGGGGGCGGATCCGGGTTGTTGGCTCGCCGAACAACAAAAGCCCGGCAAGGGTCGTGAGTGAACAACGTACACGCGACAACCCTTCAGAAGGTTGTCTGAAATAGTTTTGCCCCCAGCGGGCAAGTTTCCATTAGCGACTTCGAGAGACGGATGAACATCACCACCTTTGCCAAACGCCTGTGCCTGCTTCTACCGCTGATCATCACGCCCGCCGCCTGGGCGGTCGAGGTGATGCCGTCACCACCGCAGCTGGCCGCCAAGTCCTACGTGCTCATGGATGCCAGCAGCGGAAACGTGCTGGTGGAGAACAATGGTGACCAGCGCCTGCCGCCGGCCAGCCTGACCAAGCTGATGACCGCCTATATCGCCACCCTGGAAATCCGTCGTGGCCAGATCGGCGAGAACGACCCGGTGACCGTCAGCGAAAACGCCTGGCGCACTGGCGGTTCGCGGATGTTCATCAAGGTGGGATCGCAGGTGTCCGTCAGCGACCTGTTGCACGGCATCATCATCCAGTCGGGTAACGATGCCAGCGTGGCGATTTCCGAGCACATCGCCGGCAGCGAAGACGCCTTCGCCGACATGATGAACAAGACCGCCGGCGACCTGGGCATGAGCAACAGCCACTTCATGAACCCCACCGGCCTGCCGAACCCCGAGCATTACTCGTCGGCCCATGACATGGCGCTGCTGGCACGCGCGATCATTCATGAAGATCCGGCCCACTATGCGATCTACTCGCAGAAGGAGTTCTTCTGGAACGGCATCAAGCAGCCCAACCGCAACCTGTTGCTGTGGCGTGACAAGACCGTCGATGGCCTGAAGACCGGCCATACCGACGAAGCGGGCTACTGCATGGTGTCCTCGGCGGTACGTGATGGCATGCGCCTGATTGCCGTGGTATTCGGCACCAACAGCGAGCAGGCCCGGGCTGCCGAGACCCAGAAGCTGCTGACCTATGGCTTCCGTTTCTTCGAAACCCAGACCTTCTACCAGAAGGGCACCGAGCTGGCCCAGGCGCCGGTGTGGAAGGGCACCACTCATCAGGTCAAGGCTGGCCTGGCCCAGGACCTGACCATGACCATGCCCAAGGGCCAGCTGAAGAAACTGGCGGCCAGCATGACCATGAACCCGCAACTGGTCGCGCCGATCGCCAAGGGCGACGTGATCGGTAAAGTCGAAGTGAAACTGGACGACAAGGTGGTGCACAGCGCCGACCTGATCGCTCTGGAAGCAGTCGACGAAGGTGGTATCTTCCGTCGCATGTGGGATAGCATCCGTCTATTCTTCTACGGCTTGTTCAACTGATATTGTCGACCCACGTGGCCCTCGCTCCCAAGCGGAGCGGGGGCCATCCCCGTCGCCACGGCTTACGAGGCCGTTATTGCCATGACAGACACTGACGTTAAGTCGCATAAGATTGAGTTTCCCGTCGATGACTATCCGATCAAGGTGATCGGTGACACGGTCGTCGGCTTCAAGGACACCGTGATCGAGATCCTTGCCAAGTACGCCACCCTGGACATCAAGTCCCTGGCCGAGCGCCAGAGCAGCAATGGCAAGTACACCACGGTGCAACTGCACATCACCGCCACTGGTGAAGACCAACTGCGTGATATCAATAGTGCCCTGCGCGCTACCGGTGTCGTCCACATGGTGCTGTGATGCCACAGACGCTGGGCTTTCGTGAGCTTGGCCTGAGGGCCTACGAGCCGGTCTGGCAGGCCATGCAGCGCTTTACCAACGAACGCGGGACCGATGCACCGGACGAGGTCTGGCTGGTGCAACATCCTCCGGTCTTCACCCAGGGGCAGGCCGGCAAGGCCGAGCATCTGCTGGTGCCGGGGGATATCCCGGTGGTGCAGGCCGATCGTGGTGGCCAGGTGACCTATCATGGTCCGGGCCAGCTGGTGGCCTATCTGCTGCTGGACGTGCGCAGGCTGGGTTTCGGCGTGCGTGAACTGGTCAGCCGCATGGAGCACTGCCTGGTTGAGTTGCTGGCCAGCTACGGCGTGCCGGCGGCGGCCAAGCCCGATGCACCGGGTGTCTACGTCGATGGAGCGAAAATCGCTTCCTTGGGCCTGCGCATCCGTCATGGATGTTCCTTTCACGGTCTGGCCTTGAACGTGGATATGGATTTGCAGCCGTTTCGACGGATTAACCCCTGTGGTTATGCCGGCCTGGCGATGACCCAGTTGAGCGACCATGCAGGGCCGATTGAATTTGCCGAGGTAAGTGCCCGGCTGCGTGCGCAGCTCGTCAAACACCTCGACTACGCTGAGCAGACGACCCTAACGGGCGGAATCGACTGATATGACTACTGCGCAACAAGACGCTGTTCAAACCCTGATCCCGACGCTGGATGTTTCGGAGCGGCCCGCCCGCGCGAAAGTTGAAACCGGCGTCAAGTTGCGCGGTGCGGAAAAGGTCGCGCGTATTCCGGTGAAGATCATCCCGACCACCGAGCTGCCGAAGAAGCCCGACTGGATCCGCGTACGTATCCCGGTATCCCCGGAAGTCGACCGGATCAAGCAACTGCTGCGCAAGCACAAGCTGCATAGCGTCTGCGAAGAGGCGTCCTGCCCGAACCTGGGCGAGTGCTTCTCCGGCGGCACCGCGACCTTCATGATCATGGGTGACATCTGCACCCGCCGTTGCCCGTTTTGCGACGTAGGTCATGGTCGTCCGAAACCCCTGGACGTGGATGAACCGATGAACCTGGCGGTGGCCATCGCCGACCTGCGCCTGAAGTACGTGGTGATCACCTCGGTGGATCGCGACGACCTGCGTGACGGTGGTGCCCAGCACTTTGCCGACTGCATCCGCGAAATCCGCAAGCTCTCGCCGAACGTACAGTTGGAAACCCTGGTTCCCGACTACCGTGGCCGCATGGACATTGCCCTGGAAATCACCGCGGCGACTCCACCGGACGTCTTCAACCACAACCTGGAAACCGTGCCGCGCCTGTACAAGGCCGCCCGCCCGGGTTCCGACTACCAGTGGTCGCTGACCCTGCTGCAGAAGTTCAAGCAGATGGTGCCCCATGTGCCGACCAAATCCGGCTTGATGCTGGGCCTGGGGGAGACCGACGACGAAGTCATCGAGGTGATGAAGCGCATGCGCGAACATGACATCGACATGCTGACTCTTGGCCAGTATCTGCAGCCGTCGCGTAACCACCTGCCGGTGCAGCGTTTCGTGCATCCGGACACCTTCGCCTGGTTCTCCGAGGAAGGCTACCGGATGGGCTTCAAGAACGTGGCCTCCGGCCCGCTGGTGCGTTCCTCGTACCACGCCGACGAACAAGCGAAGCTGGCCAAGGAAGGCCTGGTTTCCTGATCGCCAAGCCCGCAGGAGTTGGCTCCTGCGGGCGTTCTCGCCGCTTCCTCTCGAGTCCCATCGCCTGCCCCTGGGCTTTCTGCTCCTCGCCAGCTATTTCCCCCTTCTGTTTCGCGACATTCATGGCTACTGTGCTCCAGTGAATTCACACAGGGAGAATCCGCATGCCCATCCAACCGACCGCCGCCCTCCATGCCCACCTGCCCGTGCCGGCGCTGGCGGCCGAAGGCGTCATCGGTCTTATCGCCCCGGCCGGTCCGGCCGCGCTGGACACTGCCAAGGCCTTCCAGTGGATGCGCTCCAGGGGCTATGACTTGCGGATCTTCCCCGGAGTAGGGCAGCAGGACGGCTACCTGGCCGGCAGCGACGAGGTGCGCCTGCAAGACCTGCATGACGCTTTCGCCGACCCCGAGGTGGATGCCATCCTGTGCTTGCGTGGGGGCTATGGCAGCCCTCGGTTGCTGGACAAGATCGACTTCGACCTGTTGCGGCGCAATCCCAAGCCCTTCGTCGGCTACAGCGATATCACCGCCTTGCACCTGGCAATCAATCGTTACGCCGGGTTCGTGAGTTTTCACGGACCGCTGCTCAACGCCGACCTGCTGGCAGCCAAGCAGGCTCCCACCGAGGCGTCGTTCTTCAATCTATTGCGCGGGCAGGTCAGGGCCGGCAGCCTGTTGTCCCACCCCGTGGCATTTCCCTTGACCACCATCGAGCCAGGTATCGCGCAGGGGGCGCTGCTGGGGGGGAACCTGTCGATCATCGCCAGCACCCTGGGCACGTCCTACGACATCGTCGCCGACGGCACCATCCTGTTCATCGAGGACGTCAACGAGCCGCTGTATCGCATCGATCGCCTGCTCAATCACCTGCGCCTGGCGGGCAAGCTCGGCAAGTTGCGGGGCGTGTTGGTGGGGGATGTGGCCGGAGTGGACTTCACTGCGCTGTGTGATTTGCTCAAGCGCACCTTCGAGCCGTTGCGGATTCCGGTGCTGGCTGGCTGGCGCAGCGGTCATTGCGACCCCAACCTGACCTTGCCCATGGGGGCGCTGGTCAGGTTGGATGCCGGAGCCAGGGAACTGACCCTGGCCCAGGATGTGGTCTTCAAATAATTGGCTGGCGGAGCAGCGAGCTTTTCTGCTCCGGCCTGCGGTTCAACGGTTACGCAGGCTGTCCAGCAGTTTGCGGGTCGGGTAACCGTCCGCCGGCCAGCCCAGGGTCTGCTGGGCGCTGCGGATGGCTTTGCGGGTGTTGGCGCCGATGATGCCGTCGGGGTTGCCGGCATCGTAGTTGCTGGCATTGAGCTGGGTCTGCAGGTCGATACGTTCGCTGCGACTCAAGGGCAGTTCGTCCTTGGGCCAGGCGCCGCTGATCAGTCCGGCACCGCTGAAACGCTCGGACAACAGGTTCACCGCCAGCGCATAGGATGAGGAGTTGTTGTACTTGAGCACGGCCCGGAAGTTATCCAGGATCAGGAACGCCGGTCCCCGATAACCCGCTGGCAGCAGCAAGGACGCGGACAGTTGCTCGGAACCGTAGGGCAATGCCTTGCCGTTGGCTGGCCTCATCCCCAGGCGCATCCACTCGGCCACGCTCTTGCGCGTGCTGGCATCGGCCAGGGCGTAGTCGAAACCACTGTTGAGCTGGACTTCCAGGCCCCAGGGCTGGCCTTTCTGCCAGCCCGAGCTTTGCAGGTAGTGCGCCGTCGAGGCCAGGGCATCGGCAGGGCTGTTCCAGATATCCCGGCGGCCGTCACCGTCGAAATCCACGGCGTGGGTGTTGTAGGTGGTCGGGATGAATTGGGTCTGGCCCATGGCCCCGGCCCATGAGCCGAGCATCTTCTCGGGTTGGATATCGCCATGCTGGATGATCTGCAGTGCGGCAATCAGCTGGCTATTGGCGAAGGCCGGGCGCCGGCCTTCATAGGCCAGGGTCGCCAGCGAGCGGATCACCGACTTGTTGCCCTGGAAATCGCCGAAGTTGCTTTCCATGCCCCAGACGGCCACCAGCGCCTGGCGATCCACGCCGTAGCGCTGTTCGATACGTTGCAGGATGTCGCCATACTGGTTCAGCAGGGCCTGGCCCTTGCGCACGCGTACGGGGGATAGGGCGCCGTCCAGGTATTCCCATACCGGACGGGTGAACTCCGGCTGGCTGCGGTCGGCCTTGATCACGCTCATGTCCGGAGTGACGCCGGCGAAGGAGCGGTCGAACACATCGGCACGGATACCGGCATTCAGCGCTTCAGCGCGAAAGGCACTCAGCCACTGTTCGAAGCTCTGGGTCGGTTGGATGTCCAGGTTATCGACCACCAGGGGGGCGACGGTCGCTGGTGCGGTAATGGGGGCCGACTGGAGTGCGGGCAACGGTTGGGCGTCGGCGGCGGTAGGTTTTTCCGCGCAGGCGACGAGCAGAATCAGGCTGGAGGCAGCGATCAGTTGGCGTAGGTGCCAACGACGGGAAATACAAAAGGGCATGCACAGGTCCAGGGAGAATGACTATCAGGTGCAGACCTTATCATGCCTGTGGGGTCCAGGGCTTCAGGCGGCCAGAAAGTAAGAAGCCTCCCAGCTTTTGGACTGGAAGGCTTCGCGGCGGTAGCTGCCTTTGCCCTTGGCCGGGCGTTCCTGGCGGCAACGGAACAGTGGCTGGGCAATGATGGATTTGGCCTTGTTGGGGCCATGCTTGGATGGCTTGCTCATGCTCGATACTCGCTTGATGGGGAGAGGTACGACGGCGCGCATCATCGGCCAGCTGGGCACTGCTGTCCAGTACCCATGATCTTTTCCCGTATGGGCGGGCTTACTCGGCGGGCAAGGGTAGGCGTTGGCCGGCCATCAGCAGCGACAGGCGGCTCAGGCTGCTCCAGGCGGAACCGCTGGCCTGGCCCTTGATCTGTGCGTCGATACGCTGGGCGTCCAGCAGCAATTGGCTCCAGCGCTGGGCGGAATAGCGTTGCAGGGCCTTGCTCATCAGCGGCTTGCGCTTGTCCCAGACGGGCGGGCGGGCCTGGCTGAAAACCTTGTCCAGGGGAATTCCCTGGCCGAATTGCAGGGCCAGGTTGGCCAGCAGCCGCAGTTCCCGGGACAGGGCCCAGAGGATCACCGGAGGCTCGACCCCTTCGCCCTTGAGTCCTTCGAGCATACGCAAGGCGTGCGCCGCTTCGCCGTTGAGGATGGCATCGACCAGGCCGAAGACGTCGAAGCGGGCACTGTCGGCCACGGCCGCTTGTACCGTTTCGACAGTGATCTGTCCTCCCTCGGCCATCAACTTGAGCTTTTCGATTTCCTGGGCGGCAGCCAACAGGTTGCCTTCGACCCGGGCGGCGATCAGCTCCACGGCGTCCTGGTTGGCGGTCATTCCGGCTTGGGACAGGCGCTGGCGAATCCACTGTGGCAGCTGGTTGGCGTCCACTGGCCAGATCTGCACGAACTGGGTCTGGGCACCTTCGACCAGGGCCTTGCCCCATTTGGTTTTCTGCGCGCTACCGTCGAGCTTGGGCAGGCTGATCAACAGCACGGTGTCTTCGGCCGGGCGCGAGCAGTATTCGATCAGGGCAGCAGCACCTTTGTCCCCGGGCTTGCCCGAAGGCAGGCGCAGTTCCAGCAAGCGCTTCTGTGCGAACAGCGACATGCTGGCGCCAGCCAGCAACAGGCTGCCCCAGTCGAAATTGGCATCGGCGCTGAACACCTGGCGCTCGTCGTAGCCCTGCTGGCGTGCCGCGGTGCGTATGGCATCGGCGGCTTCCTGGCAGAGCAGGGGATCGTCGCCGCTGATCACATAAACAGGGGCGAGGGAACCTTGCAGGTGTTTGCCGAGTTGAGCGGGGGCGAGTTTCATAGATGCGGGTCGGTGGGGCGCCGGAGCGCCCCACAAGGCTTACTGGTTCGGCAGTTCCAGGGGAGACTGTCGCGGAGTTTCGGCTTCGGCCTTGCGCGCTGCTTCCAGCGCCTGCGCTTCGGCCTTGGCCTTGGCTTCGGCAGTAGCCTGCAGTTGTGCCAGTTGCTCCGGGCTCAGCAGTTGCAGGCGGATCAGCATGCGCTGGACCAGATCGCGGCGCATTTCCCGACGGGTTTCAGCCGCTTCCTGGTCGGAGCCGGTGATGTTGTTGCCGTCATGCAGGAAGACTTTCTGCACTTGCAGCTTGTCACTCAGCAATTGCAGATTGTCGCGGGTGCGGATCTGGTAGTTGAGTACCATGCTGATCTCGTATTCCGCAGAGCGGCCGCCGCCGCTATAACTGAGGTTGCGCTGATTCTCCGCTTCGCTGACCAGAACCAGTTTGTACGGTGCACCGGCATGCACGTCGACGCCACTGTTCTCGAGGATCTGACGCATCATCTTGACGGTGGTGCCGTAGGCGTCCCGGGCGCTGAGGTCGAGCTCCTTGATGCTCAATTCCTGGCTGCCAGTACCGCGCAGTTGAAAGCCGCAGGCGCTCAACACCAGAGCCAGGCCCATCACCAGCAGATTACGTTTGATCATGTATTGCTCCCCTTGAAACCGTATGGGCCAACCTTGTGGCCCCGAAGGTCTTGTTCGGCGCCCGGTTCCCACCGGGCGCCCGATCCAATTAGCTGGCGACGATGTTGACCAGTTTGTCCGGTACCACGATGACCTTGCGGATGGTCAGCCCCTCGGTGAAGCGCAGTACGTTTTCGTTGCTGCGTGCGGCCGCTTCGACTTCCTCGCGGCTGGCGCTGGCCGGCATCTCGATCTGGCCACGCAGCTTGCCGTTGACCTGCACCACCAGTTGCAGGCTGTCCTGCACCAGGGCGCTTTCGTCCACGACCGGCCAGTTGGCATCGATGACCGCACCCTCATGGCCCAGCCGGTTCCACAGTTCATGGCTGATGTGCGGAGTGATCGGGGCCAGCAACAAGGTGACGGCCTCCAGGCCTTCCTGCAGCAGGGCGCGGTCCTGTTCGCTGGCTTGTGGTGCTTTTTCCAGCACGTTCATCACGGTCATCACTTGGGCGATGGCGGTATTGAACTTGTGGAACTGGCCCACATCGTTACTGGCCTGCTTGATGGCGGCGTGGATGGCGCGACGAATCACTTTCTGCTCGTCGCTCAGGGCGGCGACATCCAGCTTGCCCGGCAGGCCATGGATTACGTGGGCCTGGGCCAGGCGCCAGACGCGGCGCAGGAAGCGACTGGCACCTTCGACGCCGGAGTCGGACCATTCCAGGCTCATGTCGGGCGGCGAGGCGAACATCATGAACAGGCGGCAGGTGTCGGCGCCGTACTGCTCGATCATCGATTGTGGATCGACGCCGTTGTTCTTCGATTTCGACATTTTCTCGGTGCCGCCGATTTCCACCGGCAGGCCGTCGGTCTTCAGGCGCGCGCCAATGATCTTGGCCTTGGCATCACGCTCGACTTCGACATCGGCCGGGTTGAACCAGTCCTTGCCGCCATTGCTGGCGACACGGTAGTAGGTCTCGGCGACCACCATGCCCTGGGTCAGCAGGTTCTTGAAAGGCTCGTTGGAGGTCACCAGGCCTTCATCGCGCATCAGCTTGTGGAAGAAGCGCGCGTACAGCAGGTGCAGGATCGCGTGTTCGATACCGCCGATGTACTGGTCCACCGGCAGCCAGTGGTTGGCGGCTTTCGGATCGACCATGCCACCTTCGTAGTTCGGCGAGGCGTAGCGGGCGAAGTACCAGGACGACTCGACGAAGGTATCCATGGTGTCGGTTTCGCGCTTGGCCGCAGTGCCGCATTTCGGGCAAGTGCACTCGTAGAATTCCGGCATGCGCGCCAGTGGTGAACCGGCGCCGTCGGGCACCACGTCCTCGGGCAGCTTGACCGGCAGTTGGTCTTCTGGCACCGGCACGTCGCCACAGGACGGGCAATGGATGATCGGGATTGGACAGCCCCAGTAGCGCTGGCGGCTGATGCCCCAGTCGCGCAGGCGGAACTGGGTGCGCGACTTGCCCAGTTCCTTGCGCAGCAGCGCGGCTTCGATGGCATCGAAGGCGCCAGCGAAGTCCAGGCCGTCGAACTCGCCGGAGTTGATCAGCTGGCCGTGCTCGCCGTAGGCCGCCTGCCACTCGTCGCCGACTTCATCACCGGCGCTGGTGCGCACCACAGCCTTGACCGGCAGGTTGTACTTATGGGCGAACTCGAAGTCGCGCTCGTCGTGGGCTGGCACGGCCATCACCGCGCCATCGCCGTAGTGCATCAGTACGTAGTTGGCGACCCACACCGGCAGCTTCTCGCCTGTCAGTGGGTGTTCGACGAACAGGGAAGTGGGCATGCCCTTCTTCTCCTGGGTGGCCATGTCGGCCTCGGCCACGCTGCCGCTCTTGCATTCGTCGATGAACGCCTGCAGCGCGGCATCGCCCTGGGCAGCCTGGGTGGCCAGCGGGTGTTCGGCGGCGACGGCCACGTAGGTGGCGCCCATCAGGGTGTCCGGACGGGTGGTGAAGACCTTGAGGGTGCCTTCATGGCCGATGCTGGCCTGGTCGAACGGGAACTGCACTTCCATGCCGCGGGACTTGCCGATCCAGTTACGCTGCATGGTCTTGACCTGCTCGGGCCAACCCGGCAGCTCGTCGAGGCTTTCCAGCAGCTCGTCGGCGTAGTCGGTGATGCGGAAGTAGTACATCGGGATTTCGCGCTTCTCGATCAGCGCGCCCGAGCGCCAGCCACGACCGTCGATGACCTGTTCGTTGGCCAGGACGGTCTGGTCCGCCGGGTCCCAGTTCACGGTGCCGTTCTTGCGGTAGATCACGCCTTTCTCGAACAGGCGGGTGAACAGCCACTGTTCCCAGCGGTAGTAGTCCGGCTTGCAGGTGGTGACTTCGCGCGACCAGTCCACCGCCAGGCCCAGGCTACGCAGCTGGCTCTTCATGTAGGCGATGTTTTCGTAGGTCCACTTGGCCGGCGCGACGTTGTTCTTCATCGCGGCGTTTTCCGCCGGCATGCCGAAGGCGTCCCAACCCATGGGTTGCAGGACGTTCTTGCCTTGCATGCGCTGGTAGCGGGAAATGACGTCGCCGATGGTGTAGTTGCGCACGTGCCCCATGTGTAGCTTGCCGCTCGGGTACGGGAACATCGATAGGCAGTAGTAAGTATCCTTGCCTGGCTGTTCGCTGACTTCAAACGACTTTTGCTCATCCCAGAAGGACTGGGCGGCGGCTTCTATATCACGGGGCAGGTATTGTTCGTGCATGGCTACTTTATGTACTGGATAAGGGTGGCCTAATCCTCTTCAACGCGACTCGGGTAGTGAGGGCGCCAGGCATGGCGTTTTCGGTTCCCGGTGGAGCTGGAAGTGGAGTTACAGGAAGCGCCGTAGCATACATGACCGCGCTCAGCCTAGGGAAACCCTGATTGCGCGCCTGGGCCGTTGGTCGCGGCGGCGCGTGGCCCGCGGCGGCCCGGCTAAGCTCAAAAAGGGGAGTGAGTCTTATTCTTCGATGAGGTGAACGGATGCTTGAATTGCAGCGCAAGGCAACAGGTCCTGAGGTGTACGAGCGGCTGCTGAATCGACTGGCTCTGGCCCTGGATGCGGCGAGAACCGCGGATCGGCTGCGCGATGAACGCTCCGTCGAGTTGGAGCTGCGGGGGTTGAGCCCCGCCGAACTGGAATTGATCCGAGCCTACCTGGCCCACAACCGGCGCGAGGTGCCGGTCGATGTATCGAGCAGTCTGCACCACCAGGAGGCACCTCGTTCGGCCAAGATCCTCTGGTTGAAGGACAAGGCCCCCGTCCGGAACTCGGTGAAGGTCCGTTCCCGGCAGTTCAAGTAGTTCCCGGGGCGCGGGGGCGAGCGAGGTCGTTGCCGAGGACCTCGAAAGCGAAAATCACCGGCAGCGGTTGTTGCCGGATAACCATCCCTTTAGGCTTCGGACATATTCTGGAGATGTCCGATGCCTTTTCGCTATTTCATCAAGCAGTTACTGCTGCCGCCCGGTGTTCTCCTGCTGTTGCTGCTGCTCGCCTGGATGTTGCGTCGTTCCAGGCCGCGTCTCGCCCGTTGCTGCTTCTTTCTCGGTCTGGGCGGCTTCTGGCTGATGAGCTTGCCGGTGATGATGCAGTGGGGCGCCCGTGGGCTCGAGCAACTGCCGCCCCTGCCGCCGGAGCAGTGGGCGAGGTTGGCCGAGCAGGCCGATGCCATTGTGGTCCTGGGATCTGGGCGCGAGCGTGGCGATCCGGCGTGGGGCACTGACCAGCCCACTGGCGTGGGGTTGGAGCGCGAGCGCTATGCCGCCCGGCTGGCCAAGGCTTCCGGCCTGCCCTTGCTGACCAGTGGTGGCCTGCATTACGGCACGCCGCCAAGCGAGGCCGCGTTGATGGCTGACTCACTGCGCGACGATTTCGGAGTGACGGTGCGCTGGCAGGAAGACCGCAGCCGTACCACCTGGGAGAATGCGCAGTTCAGTGCCCAGGTCCTGTTGCCCAGGGGCATCAAGCGCGTGGTGGTCGTGACCCAAGCCTGGCACATGCCGCGTTCGGTCTGGAGCTTCGAACGCGCAGGGTTCATCGTGGTGCCGGCGCCGGTGGGGTTCCTGGGGGTGGACAACGCCCGTCCGTTGGGTGGCTGGATGCCGGAGTTCAAGTCCATCTGGCAGAGCGGGCAATTGCTCAATGAGGCGGTGGGCCAGGTGGGGTATCGCCTGTTCTATCGCTGAGTGCCGGCTCCCGGGGGAGCCGGCGCAGGGCTCAGACGGTCTTGGCGATCCGGCTGGCGAGCAGCGCCCAGCCCAGCAGCAGGGTGCAGAGCGCTACCAGAGGCCAGGAGCGCCATTGCAGGTAGGGCGTCAGGTTGTGCATGGGCACCACTTCGCCATAGAGGATGCCGCGTTCGAACTGGGGGATCTGCACGGTGATCTTGCCGAACGGGTCGATCAGCCCGGTGACGCCGTTGTTGGTGGCGCGGATCATCCAGCGGCCGGCTTCCAGGGCGCGCATCTGGGCCATCTGCAGGTGCTGCAGGGGGCCGATGGACGTGCCGAACCAGGTGTCGTTGCTGATGGTCAGCAGCAGGTCGCTGCGGGCCGACAGACTAGCGGCGAACTCGGGGTAGACCACCTCATAGCAAATGAAGGGCGCGACCTGGTAGCCCTTGGCTTGCAGCAAGGGTTGGTCGGCCGGGCCGCGGGCGAAGTCGGACATGGGCAGGTCGAAGAAGTCGATCAGGCCTCGCAGCAGGTCCTGTAGCGGTACATATTCGCCAAAGGGCACCAGCTTCTGCTTCAGGTAGGTGCCATCGCCCTCGCCAGTCACGGTGATGCCATTGAAGTAGCGCTTCTCGTGGTGCACCAGCTGGCGTACCGGTACTCCGGTGATCAGCGCGGAATGACGATCGGCGGCGAAGTTGCCCATCATTGACAGATAGCCCTCGGCCGACTCCTTGAGCACCGGGACCGCGGTCTCCGGCCACACCAGCAGGTCCACGCGCTTGCTGGCCAGGCTCATGTCGCGGTACAGCCCCAGTTGCGCATTGAGCTGGGCAGGGTCCCACTTCACGCTCTGTTCGATATTGCCCTGGATGGCCGCGACCGACAGCGGCTCTCCCGCTGGACTGGTCCAGGCGTGGCCCTTGAGTGCCAGGCCGGCTACCCAGGGGGCCGCCAGCAGTACCAGCCCTGCCGCGATGAAACCCTTGCGGCCATTGCCGATCAGGCGTGGCAGGTTGTAGAGCAGGGCGGCGGTCAAGGCCAGGGCGAAGGAAATCAACCAGATGCCGCCTAGCGGCGCGAGCCCGGCCAGAGGGCCGTCCAGCTGGCTGTAGCCGGAATAGAGCCACGGGAAGCCGGTGAGGAACCAGCCTCGGAAGGCTTCCTGGCCCAGCCACAGGGCGGCGAACGCCAGGGCATCGGCCAGTGGCGCTTCGTTGCGTCGTAGCCAGCGGGCCCAGAGCCAGGCGGGCAGGGCGAAGAACCAGGCGATGGCGGCGATGAAGGCCAGCATCAGCAAGCCCGCAAGCAGGACCGAGGCACCACCGTAGGTATGGATGCTGACATAGATCCAGCTGGTGCCGGCGCCGAACAGGCCGAAACCGAAGCACCAGCCCCGGCCCAGGGCCTGGCGTGGGGTCAATTGCCGCAGGCCGGCGTAGAACAGGGCGACGGCCAGCAGCGCCAGTGGCCAGATGTCGTAGGGGGCCAGGGCCAGGGTGGTGATGGCGCCAGCCGCGACGGCCAGCAGGTTGCCGGGCCAGCCGGGTTGAAGCGAGCGCTGCAAGAGGCGTTTCATCAGCTCTTTCCTGTATCGCACCGGGCAGGGCGCGAGGAGATGGTTCGGGTTGGTGCAGCTGAGCGTCGAATCACGCAGCCCTTCACCGCTGGCCCCTGCGCAGGCCCCCTGCCGGCTGCCGATCGGTCGGCGGCAGGCAAGGTTCCAGTGGGAGGGGCGAGACGTCCAGTTCTCAGCGAGAGACGGGGGTCAGGCGCAGCAGGTGGATCCGCCGGCTGTCGGCATTGAGCACACGGAAGCGATAGGCGCCGATTTCAGTGATTTCGTTGCGTTTTGGCAAGTGGCCAAACGCACTCATCACTAGCCCGCCGACGGTATCGAACTCGTCGTCGGAGAAATCGCTGTCGAAGAACTGGTTGAAGTTCTCGATCGGCGTCAGCGCCTTGATCAGGAAGTCGCCACTGGGCAGCGGCTTGATGTAGCTGTCTTCCTCGACGTCGTGCTCGTCCTCGATATCGCCGACGATCTGTTCCAGTACGTCCTCGATGGTCACCAGGCCTGCCACGCCGCCGTATTCGTCGATGACGATGGCCATGTGGTTATGGTTGGCGCGGAACTCGCGCAGCAGCACGTTCAGGCGCTTGGACTCCGGCACGAAGGTGGCCGGGCGCAGCAGGTCCTTGATATTGAAGCTGTCGCCGTTCTCCTTGAGGATCAGGGGCAACAGGTCCTTGGCCAGGAGGACGCCCATCACGTCGTCATGGCTTTCGCCGATCACCGGATAGCGCGAGTGTGCGGAGTCGATGACCGCGGGCAGGAACTCCCGGGGAGTCTGGGTCGCCTTGATGCTGATCATCTGCGAGCGCGGGACCATGATGTCCCGGACTTGCAGGTCAGCGACCTGGATGGCGCCTTCGACGATGGCCAGCGCTTCGCTGTCCAGCAGTTTGTTCTGATGGGCTTCGCGCAGCAGCTCCAGCAGCTCCTGGCGGTTTTTCGGCTCATGGGCAAAAGCCTGGGTCAGTTTGCCCAGCCATGACTTTTGCCCGTTGCTCGATCGATCTTCGCTCATAGCGATTGCTCTGAATCCTTAGGTTGTTACACGTGGGTTGTTCAGCTTTCGTCGTCTGCATAAGGGTCGGGATGACCCAGTTCTGCAAGCAATGTACGTTCCAGGGCTTCCATTTCCTCGGCTTCGTCGTCATCTATATGGTCGTAGCCCAACAGATGCAAGCAGCCGTGAATCACCAGATGGGCCCAGTGGGCCTCGAGCGCCTTGCCTTGCTCGGCCGCTTCGCGCTCGACCACCGGGATGCAGATCACCAGGTCTCCCAGCAGGGGAATATCCAGCAGCTCATCCGGCACTTCCGCGGGAAATGACAGCACATTGGTGGCGTAATCTTTATGACGCCAGGTGTGGTTCAGCTCGCGGCCTTCGGCTTCGTCGACCAGGCGGATGGTCAGTTCCGAATCGGCGGTGCGCTGGCGCAGGGCCAGCTCGCACCACCGGCGGAACTGCTGGTCGCTGGGGGCCGGCTGTAGGCTGGCGCGCTGCAGATCGAGCTCAAGCATCGTGGCGGTTGTCCTTGTCGGCGGCGGCCTTGGCGGCTTCGTCGGCATTGCGCTGCTCGAAGCGCTCGTAGGCTTCGACGATGCGTTGCACCAGTGGGTGGCGCACCACGTCCTTGGGCATGAAATGCGTGAAGCTGATGCCCGGGACGTCGCCCAGCACCTTGATCACGTGGGCCAGGCCAGACTTGGTGCCCTTGGGCAGGTCGACCTGGGTGATGTCGCCGGTGATCACCGCCGTGGAGCCGAAGCCGATCCGGGTAAGGAACATCTTCATCTGTTCCACGGTGGTGTTCTGGCTTTCGTCGAGGATGATGAAGCTGTTGTTCAGGGTCCGGCCACGCATGTAGGCCAAGGGCGCGATCTCGATGACCTGGCGTTCGATGAGCTTGGCCACATGCTCGAAGCCGAGCATTTCATACAGCGCGTCGTACAGGGGGCGCAGGTACGGGTCGATCTTCTGGGCCAGGTCGCCAGGCAGGAAACCCAGTTTTTCGCCGGCTTCCACCGCCGGGCGCACCAACAGGATGCGACGTACTTGTTCGCGCTCCAGGGCATCCACCGCGCAGGCTACCGCCAGGTAGGTCTTGCCGGTACCGGCCGGGCCAATGCCGAAGTTGATGTCGTTGGCGAGGATTTCCTTGACGTAGCGCTGCTGGTTCAGGCCGCGCGGACGGATCATGCCCTTGCGGGTGCGCAGGGCGACGGCGGCGTCGGCCACTGAAGGGTTGTCGAGTTCTTCCACGGCGGATTCCTGGAGGAACAGGTGCACCAGGTCCGGCGACAGCTCGGTACCCTTGGTTTCCCGGTACAGGCGGCGCAGGAGGTTTTCCGCGGAGGTGGTGTGCTTGGGTTCGCCGATCAGTTCGAACTGGTTGCCGCGATTGCGGATTTCGATCGTCAGGCGCTGTTCGATCAAGCGCAAATGCTCGTCGAACTGCCCGCACAGATTGGCGAAGCGGCGAGCCTCGAAGGGCTCGAGGATGAAACGATGAGGTTCTATGGGTGCGTTCAAGGTCGTTTTTAGCCGCCCAACGGCAATTGAGATGAATTCAAGGATAACGCCAGCAGCCTGGGTGCGAAAGCTCTTATGAGGAGCGATGACTGCCGGTATTTCCCCTGGCCTCTGGCCCGGTCGGCAGGCTGGCTTGCGCCCAGGCCGGTTTCCTCGTCCCTACGTCAGCAACGAACCTCGTAGCGAGTGCGGTTGCGCGGAATCGATGTGCACGTCGGCGAACTGGCCGATCAGGGTCGGATCATCGCAACGGAAGTTGACGATCCGGTTGTTTTCGGTCCGCCCTTGCAGCTCTCCCGGGTCTTTCTTGGAGTAGTCGGTCACCAGGATGCGCTGGGTCGAGCCGACCATCTGTCGGCTGATTTCGAAACCTTGCTGATTCAACCGGTGTTGCAGGGCGTTCAGGCGTTCTTTCTTCAGCGCTTCCGGAGTGTCGTCCGCAAGGTCCGCGGCCGGGGTGCCAGGGCGCTGGCTGTAGAAGAAGGAGTAGGAGAAGTCGAACCCCACGTCCTCGATCAGCTTCATGGTCTGCTGGAAGTCTTTCTCCGTTTCCCCGGGGAAACCGACGATGAAGTCCGAGCTGATGCAGATACCCGGCACCGCCGCGCGCAGCTTGCGCAGCTTGGACTTGTACTCCAGGGCGGTGTGGTTGCGCTTCATCGCGGCCAGGATGCGATCCGAGCCCGACTGGACCGGCAGGTGCAGGTGCTTCACCAGTTCGGGCACTTCGGCGTGGGCCTGGATCAGGCTGTCGGAGAACTCCAGCGGGTGCGAAGTGGTGTAGCGGATCCGCTCGATGCCGTCGACGGCGGCGACCACGCGGATCAGTTCGGCCAGGTCCGCAGTGCGCCCCTCGTGGGTCTGGCCACGGTAGCCGTTGACATTCTGGCCCAGCAGGGTGACCTCACGGACGCCGTTTTCCGCCAGATGGATGATCTCGGCGATCACATCATCGAACGGTCGGCTGACTTCTTCGCCACGGGTGTAGGGGACGACGCAGAAGGTGCAGTACTTGCTGCAGCCTTCCATCACCGAGACATAGGCGCTGGGGCCGTCGATACGTGGCTCGGGCAGGTGGTCGAACTTCTCGATCTCCGGGAACGAGACATCCACCTGCGGCAGCTTGGTGGCCCGCGCGATGTCGATCATTTCCGGCAAGCGGTGCAGGGTCTGCGGGCCGAAGACCACGTCGACATAGGGAGCCCGGTCGCGGATGGCCGCGCCTTCCTGGCTGGCCACGCAGCCACCCACGGCGATCACCATTTCCGGGTTGGCCAGTTTCAGTTCGCGCCAGCGCCCCAGTTGGGAATAGACCCGGTCCTGGGCGCGTTCGCGGATGGAGCAGGTGTTGAGCAGTATGACGTCCGCGTCTTCGGCGCGCGCCGTGACTTCCAGGGCCTGGTTTTCGCCCAGCAGATCCACCATGCGCGAGCTGTCGTACTCGTTCATCTGGCAACCGTGGGTTTCGATGTAAAGCTTCTTGGCCATGGACCTAGGTCTCAGGTGATTCAAAGAACCGCGCATTATAGGGGGCATGCCCCCAGGTTCCTAGCATTGCGCGTCGGGTAGCTATGCTATAGTTCGCGCCCCATTTTTTTCCTCGACCTGTTGTCCGTCCGCCATGACCAAACGCGAAGCTCCAATCTACAAGGTGATTTTCCTCAACCAGGGCCAGGTGTTCGAGATGTACGCCAAGCAGATCTATCAGAGCGATCTGTGGGGATTCCTGGAAGTCGAGGAATTCGTCTTTGGCGAGCGCACGCAGGTGGTGGTCGACCCCAGCGAAGAGAAACTCAAGGCCCAGTTCGAAGGCGTGGTACGCAGCTTCGTGCCCATGCATTCGATCGTGCGCATCGACGAGGTGGAGCGCCTGGGAACGCCGAAGATCAGCGAGGCCCGTGGCGTGGGCAATGTCATGCCGTTCCCGATGCCGATGCCCGAGAAGTAACGTCGTTCGATGATTGCTGGCCGTTCCAGGTGAGCGGCGGCCGTCTTGCTGGCCAATGGCTGGCCGAGGCGGTCAAGGCAGGGGGGAGAAGGGCGAGCGGCCGTCGGCGCTCTGCAGTTCCAGCAGGTATTTACGGAAAATCTGTCCCAGCACCTGGGTGGCGACTTCCAGCTCGTCGCGCTGCATGTGCTCGGCGACTTCGTCGGCGGTATCCAGGGCGTCTTCGGCGCCATTGACCGCAGCCATCTTCAGCACGATATAGGCCTGCACGTTGTTGGCCGGTACGCCTTCGCCGTGGAAGAACATGGTGCCGAGCTTGAACTGCGCCTGGGCGTGGCCTTGCAGGGAAGCTTTCTCGAAGTAGCTCAGGGCCAGGTTGAGGTCGCGTGGCGCGCCCTTGCCCTCGTAGTAGAACTCACCCAACTCGTATTGCGCCTGGGCATCCCCTTCATCGGCGGCCTTCTGGCACGCGGCGAGAGCCTCGGCCTGTTCCTGTGCCTGGGGATCGAGGGTGCAGCGACCCAGCGCTGGGATCAACAACGAGTTGCCGCCTGCTTGTGCGTGCGCGAGCAGGGGTTGAAAGAGCAACAGGCAGCCCAGTGTCAGGGCGCGGCCGGTGCGGTTCATGGGAATCGACTTACCTCTGAGGGGCGCGCGGCCCAGCGTGGGGCCCAATAAGCGCGCATTATGAAATAAGCAGGGCCCACCTTACAAAGTCTTTACTCGTTTTTCTGCCGCATGGGCGCGATAGTCGCCGCTTTCGCCAGTATTTCTCCGGTCGGAGGAAGCAAAGTCCGCGTAAAGAGCGTGGCGGACGCTGAGGATCGCAGCGTCCGCCGGCCAGGGCATCACTTCAAGGCGGCGAAGGCGCGTTCCGCGGCATCCAGGGTCAGCTTCAGCTCGGTCTCGCCGTGGGCGATCGAGGTGAAGCCGGCTTCGAAGGCGCTTGGCGCCAGGTAGACGCCACCTTCGAGCATCAGGTGGAAGAAACGCTTGAACAGGTTGGCGTCGCTGGCCATCACGTCGTCGAAGGTGACGATGTCGTCGGCGCCGCTGAAGTACAGGCCGAACATGCCGCCCGCCTGGGTGGTGACGAACGGGATGCCGGCGGCATCGGCGCGTTGCTGCAGGCCTTCGAGCAGGCGGCTGGTGTAGTCGCTCAGCTCGGCGTGGAAGCCCGGGCGGCTGATCAGGCGCAGGGTGGTCAGGCCGGCCGCCATGGCCAGAGGGTTACCGGACAGGGTGCCTGCCTGGTAGACCGGGCCCAGGGGAGCGATGCAGCCCATGATCTCGCGCTTGCCGCCGAAGCAGCCCACTGGCATGCCGCCACCGACGATCTTGCCGAAGGTCGAGAGATCCGGAGTCACGCCATAGTGGGCCTGGGCGCCGCCGAGAGCGACCCGGAAGCCAGTCATCACTTCGTCGAAGATCAGCACCACGCCGTGTTTGTCGCACTGCTCGCGCAGGCCTTCGAGGAAGCCTGGCGCCGGCGGTACGCAGTTCATGTTGCCGGCCACCGGTTCGACGATGATGCAAGCCACGGTCTGGCCGACTTCGGCCAGGGTCTTCTCGACGGCGGCGATGTCGTTGAACGGCAGGGTCAGGGTGTGTTTGGCGAAGTCCGCCGGAACCCCGGCCGAGCTGGGCACGCCCTGGGTCAGCAAGCCGGAGCCGGCCTTGACCAGCAGGCTGTCGGAGTGGCCGTGGTAGCAGCCTTCGAACTTGATGATGGCGTCACGACCGGTATAGCCCCGCGCCAGGCGGATGGCGCTCATGGTGGCTTCGGTGCCGGAGCTGACCATGCGCACCATCTCCATGGACGGCACGATGGAGCACACCAGGTCGGCCATCTCGGTCTCCATGGCGGTCGGCGCACCGTAGGACAGGCCGTGTTCCAGCTGCCTGCGTACGGCGTCCAGCACTTGCGGGTGGCTGTGGCCGAGGATCATCGGGCCCCAGGAGCCGACATAGTCGACATAGCGCTTGTCATCTTCGTCGGTGACGTAGGCGCCTTCGGCATGCTTGAAGAACAACGGAGTGCCCCCCACGCTGCGAAAAGCGCGGACCGGCGAGTTCACGCCACCGGGGATGTGTTTCTGGGCATTGGCGAACAATGTTTCGGAACGAGACATGGCAGGGCTCTCAAAAAATATCAAAGATCGAACAGGGCATTGAAGGCGCGGGCACGATGGGTTACCTGCTCGGCGCTATCGGCACCGAACAGCCCGTGGACCACGGCCAGCAGGTCGGCGCCATGGCTGACCAGCGGTGCTGCGTTATCCAGGGTGATACCACCGATCACGCAGATCGGCAGTTGCAGGCTGGCACGGGCCTGGTCCAGCAACTCGAGGCTGGCGGTGGGCACGCCGGGCTTGGTGCTGGAGTTGAAGAAGCGGCCGAAGGCGACATAGCTGGCGCCTTCGCGCGCTGCTTGCTCGGCCAGTGCCAGCTGGCTGTGGCAGGTGGAGCCGATGATCGCCTGGCGGCCCAGCAGGGCCCGGGCTGGGGTCAGCGGGCCGTCGGTCTGGCCCAGGTGCACGCCAGCGCCGATGCGCGCCGCCAGTTCGGCGTCATCGTTGATGATCAGCTGGGTCTTGTAGCGCTCGCACAGGCCCAGCAACGCTTCGGCTTCCCGCAGGCGACGGGCCTGGTCGTTGCTCTTGTCGCGGTACTGCAACAGGGTGACGCCACCATCGAGCGCTGCTTCCACGTATTCCAGGAGCTTGCCGGCCAGCAGCTGGCTATCGGTGATGGCATACAGACCACGTAGTTTCATAGGGCGAGCCTCATGGCATTACGAGCAGAAATCCAGCGGCAAGCGGCGTGGGACGAATTGCCCGCGCCCCAGTTGTTCGGCGTCGCGCAGGGTCCGCCAGGTGTAGTCCAGGGCTGTCTGCACGGCGCTGGCCAGTTGCTCGCCCTGGGCCAGGCGGCCGGCCAGGGCGCTGGCCAGGGTGCAACCGGAGCCGTGGTAGCTGCCCGGCAGGCGCTGGCAGGTATAGGTTTCACGCAGGCCCTCGCGGCTGTACAGGCGGTTGTGCACTTCGTGCTCGTCGCCATGGCCGCCGGTGATCAGCAGGTGCTTGACGTAGGGTAGGAGTTTTTCGGCGCATTGGTCGGCGGTGCCTTCGGGCAGTTCCGCCAGGATCCGGGCTTCGGGGAGGTTGGGGGTGGCGATGGTCGCCAGGGGCAGCAAGCGTTCGCGCATGGCGTAGCCCACTTCATCCTTGCCCAGCCGGCCGCCGCCGCCGGCGCGCAGCACCGGGTCGCAGACCAGGGGCAGGTGCGGATGCGCCTGGAGCAGCTCGACCACGGTGTCGACCATTTCCAGGGAGCCGAGCATGCCCAGCTTGACCGCGGCCACCGTAGAGTCGTTGAGCACGGCATTGGCCTGGGCCAGTACCCACTCGCGATCCAGGACGCGGAAATCGCTGACGTTGACCGTGTCTTGCACGGTCAGGGCGGTGACAGCCGGAGCTGCGTGGCAACCCTGGGCCAGCAGGGCTTCGATATCTGCCTGCAAGCCGGCGCCGCCACTGGGGTCGTGGCCGGAGAGACAGAGGACAACGGGGCGGGAGCTGTAGGTATTCATGGGCGGCGAGCTTACCACCAAACGCTTTTTTGCGTGGCGCCTGGCGCGGAATGATCCATGGGACTGTTTTTCTGCCGCCAATCCTGACCGAGGCAACAGCTCTAGTACGCGGGGTTGCGCTGAAAAGCCTGTTCTAGAGCCTTTAGACTAATATTCTCAATAGTGTTCAATGGCCATCAGCGGCTATGCTAGAGTGGTTTCAAACCAATAACAGGTCATGCTGGTTGACGTCTTCTCAAAGGGAAATGGGGGGCTTCCTGACACAACCGGACAAGCCACGCCGGGGCTTTAATGCGCTATTTGCTGATGTTGCTGTTAAGCCTGCCGATGCTGGCTGGTGCCGTCGAGTTCGACGAGTTCACCCAACGCCTGCCCTTGGGGCGGGTGATGCAAGTCCTCGAGGATACAAGTGGCCAGGCGACGATCGCCGATGTCAGTTCCGGAGCCCTGTCCGGAGCCTTCAAGGCCCACGACCAGGACACGCTCAATGCCGGCTACTCGCGCTCGGCATTCTGGCTGCGGATCGACCTGGACTACCGCCCCGCGAACCCCGCCGCGCAACGCAGCTGGCTGCTGGAATTGGCCTATCCCCCCCTGGACCGCCTGGACCTGTACGTCCCCGATGAAAGCGGCGGTTATCGTTTGGCCGGGCGCACCGGTGACGCCTTGCCCTTTCGCAGCCGGCAGATCCACCAGAACAACTACCTGTTCAGCCTGAATTTCTCGCCCCACGAACACAAGACCGTCTACCTGCGCCTGGCCAGCGAAGGTTCGATCCAGGCGCCGGTGAGCCTCTGGTCCAGCACCGCCTACCTCGAGGCCCAGCCCGTCCGGCTGTATGTACTGGGGCTGATCTACGGGGTGTTGCTGGGCATGCTGGTGTACAACCTCTTCATCTACCTCAGCGTCCGCGACACCAGCTACCTCTACTACATCGTCTATATCGCCTCGTTCGGCCTGTACCAGCTCTCGGTCAACGGCGCCGCAGTGGAGTATTTCTGGCCCGATAATCCCTGGTGGGCCAACGCCGCGACCCCCTTCTTCATCGGCTCGGCCGGCTTGTTCGGCAGCCAGTTCGCCCGCAGCTTCCTGCAAACGGCCCGGCATAGCCCCTGGGTCGATCGTGTCTTGCTGGCGCTGATGGCCTTCGGTGCCGTGGTCATGGTCCTGTCGCTGATGACCAGCTACGCCCTGGCGCTGCGTCTGGCCACCACCCTGGCCCTGGTCTTCACCGTGGTCATCTATGTGGCGGGGATCGTCGCCTGGTGCCGTGGCCTGCGAGTGGCGCGCTATTTCATCATCGCCTGGTCGGCCTTCCTGTTCGGTGGCGTGATCAATACCCTGATGGTGCTCGGCTACCTGCCCAACGTGTTCCTGACCATGTACGCCAGCCAGATCGGCTCGGCGATCGAGGTGGCGCTGCTGTCCCTGGCCCTGGCCGACCGGATCAACTCGATGCGCGAACAGCAGGCCCGGACCCTGCAGGACGCCGGGCAGAAGCTGGAGGTACTGAACCAGCAACTGGCCCATAGCAACCGGCTCAAGGACGAATTCCTGGCCACCCTGACCCACGAACTGCGCACCCCGATGAATGGCGTCATCGGTTCCCTGGAACTGATGCAGACCCTGGAGCTGGACCCGGAGCTGGAGCAGTACCAGCAGACCGCCGCCGGCTCCGCCCGGGACATGATGCGCATGGTCAATGGCATCCTCACCCTCACCGAACTGCAGGCCGGCAAGCTCACGGCGCAAAGCCAGCCGTTCAGCCTGCGTTCGTTGCTCAGTGCCTTGCAGGCCCAGTTCGGCGCGAGCGCCGCGAACAAGTCGTTGTCGTTCCGGGTCGACTTGGGCGGCGGCATTCCCGATCGTTTGCTGGGCGATCGCTGCAAGCTCAGCCATTGTCTGGAGTGCCTGCTGGAGAATGCGGTCAAGTTCACCCCGGCTGGGGGCGTGATATTGCGTGTGGTCAGCAGGGCCGCTCCGGCTGGGCGGGTGAACCTGATCTTCGAGGTGATCGATAGCGGCATCGGCTTCGTCAACCTCGACGAAGCCACCCTGTACCAGCGTTTCTTCCAGCTCGATGGCTCCATGACCCGCGAATACGGTGGCCTGGGAATCGGCCTGGCGATCTGCCGGCAGTTGGTGGAATTGCTTGGCGGGCAGTTGACCCATGAATCAACACCAGGCCAGGGCAGTTGCTTCCGCCTGCATGTGGCGCTCGACTCCCAGGAGCCGGCGGCCCGTTCGTCGGCCGTCGGTTCGCGGCGCCTGCCCGAGGATTGCACCGTGTTGCTGGTGGACGACAACGACGTCAACCAGTTGGTGCTGCGGGGCATGCTGCTCAAGCTGGGATACCGGGTACGTACCGTCGCCAGCCCCACCGATGCCTTGCAGGCTTTGGGGCGCGAAGCCATCAGCGCGGTGCTGCTGGACGGTCAGATCAATACCTCCCAGGTCGGAGCGTTCCGCCTCCAGGCCCAGGCCTTGCCGGGTTATGCCCGTTTGCCGATCCTGCTGGCCTGCGTTCCCGGTACAGAGGGCTGCATCGGCGGTTCCGGGGCCGATTACCTGGGAAAGCCGGTGAAATTCGAAGAACTGCAAACCGTGCTGGCCAAGTGGCTACTACGGGAAGAACAAGGCGAAAGCGCCGATGTTTAGGCGGATATGCCACTTTGAACGGAGGGAGGCGGGTGCTTAACTGGGGTCTTGGCACACCCTGAAGGAGCCCCGTGATGAACCTCCACCAGTTCGCTGAAACCCACGAAGTCACCAACCAGCCACCCGCCCTGGACGGCATCAACCTCTATCGGATCGACCTGCCATTGCAACAGTGGCTGCGCCGGTTCGATGCCGGCTGGGCCGAGTCCCGGGTCGATGCCTATGGTGCCCTGGCCGGCGGGCCGCTGATGGAGGCGGGGTTCCTGGCCAACCAGAACAAGCCGGTGTTCAACAGTCATGATCGCTTCGGCCACCGGATCGACCTGGTGGAGTTCCACCCGGCCTACCATCAGTTGATGCAGGCGGCGATCGAAGGCGGCCTGACCTCTCTGCCCTGGACCCACCCCAAGCCTGGCGCCCATGTGGCGCGGGCCGCCATGACCTACCTGCACAGCCAGGCCGAGGCCGGCAGCGGTTGCCCGCTGACCATGACTTTCGCCTGCGTGCCGGCATTGAAGCTGCAGCCGGACATCGCCGAACAGTGGTTGCCGAAGATCCTCGCCACCGAGTACGACCCGCGCAACGTCGGCATGCAGCACAAGGCCGGGTTGACCATCGG